>JBIIMQ010000055.1:0-11684 GCA_044337935.1 Candidatus Nitrotoga sp. | reverse complement strand
TACAGATCTGCGACAAGCTGATCTTGCACGGTATGCTTGCTTGGCGGATGGTCGATATTCACATATCCGTCAAGATAGCGAGTACCGCAACCCAAGTGAAGTCGGGTCATAGCCAGTTACTCCCGCGACATTTTAAGTTAAGCATAAACAGGTCTTTCCCGCCATGCATCTTCACAAACAAATATAGTGTTCACAAATGTATCCGCATAGATACGGTAGCGGTTTGATCGCATTAGATCGAGTATCTCAGTCAATTTACGTTCTGTATTATTTTGTGTGTACGTTAACGTTTCAACGCAAAATACTATAGGCCGGAAACGGGAGAAATTCCAAGCCTGTAATATCGCGTAATCAAGGCCTTCGATATCCAGCGACACAAATACAGGCGGGGCATCTGGAAAATGTTCTGCCAGTACTTCATTGATGCCAAGACGCCTTACTTCCATCACCGCTTCGATTTTCTCCCGACCTGTTGCTTGAAGTGTCTCGGCTTGTTCCTTGTCCAGAGTGTTTAATGTTTTAGAGGTCATGACGTACATGTTTATTATGTCATTTCCGCCTGTGCCCACTGCTATATTTAGAACTTTGTCGTGCGGACGAACCGAGCGCAAGCCCTTGCATAGAAGTTCATCCGGTTCAATCAGCACGCCCCTGTGTCCAAGTTTGTAAAAATGATATGTATTGCTAAGCCAGGTAGGATGGTGGGCCCCAATATCCAGATAGGTGACGTTTTTATTGCCTAACCACATGAGTAGGAAGTCCACAATCATGTCTTCGCCGCACTGAGCATAACTTTGATGACCAGAATGATCATGTCGGGTAAATGTATTGCGGGCTGATTTTTTTAACGCTAATACTTTTTCAATAAAAAAAGAGCGCAACAATTGTCCGGACAAGATTATTGTCTCCTGTAATGAACGTTCCTGATTTTCGCGGAGTTTGCGAATATCTTGCAATTCTTTAAAACTACATTTGGAAAATAGCCTTAGCAGGAACACCCAGCCTTTTATATGTCCACCACACTTGGTTGGATGATGTTTTGAATAAAGGTACAGGTGTTCCGCGATACGTGAAATCTTATCCCGAGACATTGTACGAGTCACTTGATGTGCACCATTTGACGAAATGTTTACCAATGCCTCCGAGAAATAGTGAAATTTTGGGTTGTCGCCGAGTAGCGTAATGTAAGCATCGATATCTACCACCCATCGCAGATTTTCATCGAACCGAAATTCTTCCTGTTTACGGAAAATTGTTGCACTGGGTGCGCCAATTAAGTTGCCGAACTGGAGCGAAAGCGGGTCATTTCGGATGGTTTTCAATTGAGTATTATCTAGTTTGTGTACGAAGATCAGACTGCCATCATCCTCACATGCATTTGCGGACGAAAATGCAAAATCAATTTTTTCATCGGATTGCATTACGTCGACGAATTGTCCAAGCGCTGTGGTTTCTGTCAGCCAGTCATCGTGATGTAAGAACTTGATTAGTTCGGTGCGGGCCAGTGACATTGCCCGGTTCCAGTTGCCCGGGGATCCGAGACGCGATGGGTTGCGAAAATAAATCAAACGCGAGTCTTGATGCCATGGCTCCAGGGCATGCCAAACCTCATCGGAATCACTGTCATCAGTCACAATGACTTCAAAGTCAGTAAATGACTGTGAAAAAACCGAGTTCACGGCGCGTGTAACTAAATGTGGGTGCCTGAAAGCAGGAATGCAAACAGAAACGATTGGATTCATCGTGCTCTCGTTATATTGCGTAGGTGGTTACGTATCCGCGTTTTAAGGATACGGATTTTATTTATCAGAAAATAAGTTGATAGCCCTGTGGATTTGTTCCCAATTTTAATTATCTGAATATTGCTACCGGCATTGGCAGTCAGATGGAACACGAATTGATACACCCTTGATAGCGGGTCGCGATTAATTTGCCATAGTAATGCGGGCGGAAACCACAAGTCATCAAGAACTACTTCCATTGAAAACGGGTTTCGCAAACAATGTAGTTCAGCGGCAACATGCAGGCCAGATTCTTGAAAGAGGCGCAATAGAGTGGCTCGTGTATAAAACCGCAAGTGTGTTCTTTCAAGGATGCCGGAGTCGGTATAGTCGAAACGTCCGCTTAGCAATGCCAGTCTGATACTTGCGAAAGCGATATTCGGTGTGCTTAGCAATAATTTTCCGCTTGGCGTTAATAGACGCAGAATTGTTTTTAAAGAAGGCTCCGGATTTGCGAGATGCTCCAGTACATCCGCCATCACAATGAAGTCATAGCGAGAGGAGATTCGGTTTTGATTCTCCAGAAAGGACTCCAAGTCTTGATCGAAACATTGTCTATAGAGAGGTCTGGCCAGTTCACGCGCAATCGGGTCAGGTTCAATTGCGTCAATTGAGACCGATTTACCCAATGCCTCAAGCAATTTGGGAAGTATGCCGTTTCCCGCACCGATATCAAGAACAGTTGAGCCCGCTGAAATGGTATGTGCAATCTGGTTCAATGGATTGGCATCATCCGCGAGAATCCATCCAACAACCCTTGGGTCGAGGTCGAAAGTTGCGACGGGTCGTTCAAAAACACCGCGCGTTTCAGTTGCAGTTTGAATCATGGGCTCTATTTTCAGGAGTTACGTCGCCAGTAAACGCCTGTGCCATCTATTTCGATAATATCGTCCATAATTCCTCGATCATGGCGAAAATCGGTTATCGCTTTGGCACAGGAAGGGATGCAATAGTCGTCGACGATTATGTACCCACCTATGCTCAATTTGTCATATAGATTAACCAATGCATCCATCGTGGACTCGTACATATCCCCGTCAAGGCGGAGTATAGATAATTTTTCAATAGGTGCTGTCGGCAAAGTATCACTGAACCAGCCTTTTAAAAACTTTACTCGCTCATCAAGCAAACCATATCCTGAAAAATTTCGGCGTACCTGCTCTTCAGTAACCTGGAGTTCTTCTATAGTAAAGTGAGTGTCGCCCGCATCAGCCGGATATTTATCTATTTTTGGGGGAGGTAGTCCCTGAAACGAATCTGCAACCCAAACTTTACGAGTTTCATCGCCAAAGGCCCGTAATGCACCGCGCATGAAGATTGTTGAGCCGCCTTTCCATACGCCAGTTTCGATGAAATCCCCGGGAATACCATCCTCTATGACATGCTCAATGCACATTTGAAGGTTATCGAGACGTTTTAATCCAATCATGGTGTGAGCAATTAGGGGTGCCGGCCAATCTTGTCCGTTGAGTCGTTTGTCGGGATCAAATGATTGCTGCTTAACGGTCAATAAATTCGGTGGGAGAAAAAATTTTGCAAGACGTGAGGGCTCAACAATCACAAATTCTTCATGACCATGAATCCAGTTTGTTAAGGCGCGTTTCAGCAAATCCAAATACAAGGACCTAATAGATTGAATGTCCATCGCTGTCATTAAATATCACCTATCGTTGAGTGTTATTCAAATTTCGAAAAGTACATGGCAGATCGAGATGCCCCCATCCGTGCAGTCGTTCGACATGAACAGAGCGACGCCTTGGCACGACATCAAAAGTCGCGCAATGTTGCACGCTGTCGAGCGTGTCGCCCCGAAATAAAACAGTTGCACTTATGAGATAACGTCCCGGTACGAGGGGAACGTTGTTTATTTCACAGGCCACGTGTATTACTCCACCTTCCGTATTTATGCTTATCCCGCCCCAGGACGACAGCACTGTGTAAAGGCGTTGCCCTTCTATGGAATCAATACCAAAAGCGACCTGTAAATCTTTACGCGATTGATATAAGTCTTCCACTTTTGCTAGAAGCATGAAACTAATTCTCTCGCCTGATTCAATAGCCTGCAAATGATCGGCAGATGATTGGGCTTCTGACTGGACTGCTACATTTTCAATGACAACTCCGCCACTGCCCCCGCGACCGGCATTACATGTTACCGAATGATTTGATGATGTGACGTTGGCAAGGTAGTGTTGACGGGCTTCCATGGGCTGTCCGTCAAATATGACGCCACCTTTATTCAGCACCAAGCCGCGGTTGCACAAAGCCAGCATTGCATCCATGCTATGCGTTACAAAAAGAATTGTGCGCCCCGAAAGGCTTAATTCTTCCATGCGACCAAGACATTTCTGTTGAAACTGGGCGTCACCCACCGCTAGAACTTCGTCAACCACAAGGATATCCGGCTCAAGGTGTGCTGCTACTGCGAATGCCA
Organism: Candidatus Nitrotoga sp.; assembly: GCA_044337935.1. Lineage (GTDB taxonomy): Bacteria > Pseudomonadota > Gammaproteobacteria > Burkholderiales > Gallionellaceae > Nitrotoga. The sequence continues at coordinate 7,469 of JBIIMQ010000055.1, read as the reverse complement.
AACGAACGTACATCCCCGATGAATAACGTTTTACAGGTGTGTCCAAAAAACGTTCAACCTCTGCGAACTCAACAATTTGATCAAATTTGCGGCGTACTTCATCGGCTTTCATGCCAAGAATTGCTCCATTAAGAAAAATGTTTTCTCGCCCGGATAATTCAGGATGAAATCCTGTTCCCACTTCCAGAAGGCTGGATACTCGCCCGGAGATTACAACTCGTCCTTCGGTTGGCTCGGTGATGCGACTTAATATCTTTAATAAAGTCGATTTGCCTGCACCGTTCCTGCCGATGATTCCCAAACGATCGCCTGGATAAACTTCAAAATTAACACTTTTTAATGCCCAAAAATCTTCAATTGTCGGACTATCGGGCCTGCTCGAGTTTGAAAACGGTTTCCGTAATAGGCCATGGAACATGGATGATATTTCTTCACGCAAAGAGCGATATCGGGGAGCTTCATGGCGTAGTTTGTAGCATTTCCCGAGGTTTGAAACAGTGATAACAGGGTTCATGAGTTAGATTACATCTGCAAAACTGCGCTCGAAGCGGCGGAAAAACACGATTCCAGATAATAGAAGAATGGTGGATGTAACGATGGAAGGTAGCAAAACGTTCGATCTCAATTCAAACCCGTCGCCGAGAATTGCCCACCGAAAACCATCGATAACACCGACCATCGGGTTTAGAGCATATAGCGGTGCGAGTGTTTCCGGGATTACGGTGCTGACAAAGCCTACTGGTGAAATATAAAGCCCGAATTGCAACAAGAAGGGGACAACGAATTGAAAATCACGATATCTGACATTCAGGGATGAAAACCAAAGCCCAATACCCAAAGAGGATGCAAACGCGATTAGCAGGAAAAGTGGTAGCGTAAGCAAACGCCAGGATGGCATAACCCCGAAGTAAACCATCATTCCGGCGAGCAAGATGAAGGAGATTAGAAAATCGACAGCAGCGACGAGCACAGTGCTTGCGGGGACGAGAATACGGGGAAAGAAAACTTTGGATAACAGATTGGCATTTGAAATCAGGCTGCTGCTACTTTCGCTAACCGAGGATGAAAAAAAGAACCAAGGTAGCATCGCTGAAAAAACCAGTAGTGCGTAGGGAGCTCCTTCCGAAGGTAGTTTTGCGATCCGGCCAAAAACAAAAGTAAATACCAGCATTGTGAGCAAGGGGCGTAACACTGCCCATAGAACTCCGATTAAAGTTTGCTTATATCGAACCGAGATGTCGCGCCGGGCGAGTACAAAAAAAAGGTCGCTATAGCGAAACACATCTCTCCAATAATTTCTATTGGCCCGGCCGGCTTCCAATATCAGTATTTCTTTTTGTATATCGGTCATCGCGGTTTATATGCAACGACATTTAAAGACAAGAATTTTCCAAACGGTTCCTTGGCTAGGGAAGCATCGACCACGCCGGGAATAAAGTGAGGCTCGTGTGGATATTCCACAACCCCGACATAGCCGATATCTTCCAGCAGATGGCGCATCCAGCAGTAGTTAAAACCAGTTTTGTGGAAGTCATATGGGTCGCCCTGCCCACCGTACAGTAAACCGATCCAAGGTGAATTACCTGCAGTTTGAAAATGTTGCCAATTTTCGTGATAAATTTTGACGATACGATCGATATCCGGGACAGAAATACGTAATTCTCCGCCCGGTTTAAGTACTTCAAACCAGCGGTGCAGAACATTAATTGCATCTTCATGTGAAAAGTGCTCGAGCACGTGACATGCGTAAATCAGCTCGATTGAGTTGTCGGCAAATTTATCCAACTTAGAAATGTCAGATACAACGTCGACTGCGTGAGTCATAAGAATATCGACATTGCAGAAACCGGGCAGACGAATATTTCCACATCCGAGATGAAGCCGTTTGGCATCAGCCGGATTCATTTGGGGAGTGCCTTTTCGAGCAAGCATTCTTGCGCGATTAATTACACTACGAACAAACTTTCTAAGTTTTCGCATGGATGAATTTAGGGATACACGTGCATTATTCGTGGTAACTCATGGCTTTGTAACCATGATGTTTAATGAGTTCATCACGCTCGGCTGACTTTAAATCTTCCCGCACCATCTCGGCAACAAGTTCGCCGAAGGTGGTTTGGGGTGCCCATCCGAGTTTGGTTTTGGCCTTGGAGGGGTCTCCGAGTAGCGTTTCAACTTCAGCAGGTCGGAAATAGCGAGCATCCACAGCCACGATGCATTTGCCGTTTATATCGTAGCCCTTTTCTTCTACGCCGTTCCCTTCCCAGCGAATCTGTATTCCCAGTTCTTTTGCGGCAGCGTTGACGAAATCACGTACGCTATATTGCACTCCGGTTGCGATCACAAAATCTTCGGGTTTGTTTTGTTGGAGCATAAGCCATTGCGCTTCAATGTAGTCGCGAGCATGGCCCCAGTCGCGTTTGGCATTGAGGTTACCAAGGTATAGACAGTCTTGCAGCCCGAGTTTGATTCGGGCCAAAGCTCGGGTGATTTTACGTGTGACAAATGTTTCGCCCCGAATAGGGCTTTCATGGTTGAAAAGTATGCCGTTGCAGGCGTATAAGCCATAGGCTTCACGGTAATTAACGGTAATCCAGTAGGCGTAAAGTTTGGCAACCGCGTAGGGGCTGCGCGGATAGAAGGGTGTGGTTTCTTTTTGTGGAATTTCCTGCACCAAACCATAAAGTTCACTAGTGCTGGCTTGGTAGAAACGGGTCTTTTTCTCCATGCCAAGAATGCGGATGGCTTCCAGAATTCGTAATGCACCCAGTGCATCCGAGTTGGCCGTGTATTCGGGTTCTTCGAAACTTACCGCCACGTGACTTTGTGCGGCCAGGTTATAGATTTCATCCGGTTGGGTTTGTTGAATAATGCGGATCAAGCTGGAGCTGTCGGTGAGGTCGCCATGGTGAAGAAAGAAACGCACACCATTCTCATGACGGTCTTTATACAGATGGTCTATGCGGTCAGTATTAAACAGACTGGTGCGGCGCTTGATGCCGTGGACAATGTAACCCTTGTTTAGCAGGAATTCGGCCAGATAGGCACCATCCTGGCCGGTTACTCCGGTGATAAGCGCGATTTTGGTTTGTTTGGACATTCTGTATCCCTTCAGGGCTGTATGCTGTGGTTCTTGAGGAAATCTTCGTAAGTCATTTTAAGGCCTTCTTTCAAGCCGATGTTGGCATGCCAGCCCAAAGCGTTAATGCGGGAACTGTCCATAAGCTTGCGCGGTGTGCCATCAGGTTTGTTGATGTCAAAAGTGATTGGGCCGGCGTATCCCACGGTTTGAGCGATGGCTTGAGCTACTTCGCGGATGGTTAGGTCGGACCCGTAGCCCACGTTGATATGGCTAAGCATGGGTTGGGTGTGTTCGTCATAAGTGGGCTTGTCAAGATTCATAATGTGAATGCAGGCGGTAGCCATGTCATCGACGTGGAGAAATTCACGTCTGGGGGTGCCGGTACCCCAAATGGTGACATTGGGGGCGTTATTGACCTTGGCTTCGTGGAAGCGGCGGATCAAGGCCGGGATAACGTGTGAATTTTCCGGGTGATAATTGTCGCCGGGACCGTACAGGTTGGTCGGCATGACGCTGCGATAATCTATTCCGTGGCTGGCGCCGTATTGACGATTGTAGCTTTCGCAGAGCTTGATACCGGCGATTTTGGCAATGGCGTATGGTTCGTTGGTTGGTTCCAGCGTGCCGGTAAGCAGGGCATCTTCGCGCATGGGCTGCGGAGCTAGCTTGGGATAGATACAACTGGAGCCGAGAAATAACAGTTTTATGACACCATTGTGAAAGGCAGTATTGATGATGTTGGTCTCGATCATTAGGTTCTGATAAAGAAAATCAGCCGGATAAGTGTTATTGGCATGAATGCCGCCGACTTTGGCTGCCGCGAGATAAACCTGATCCGGCTTCTCGGTTGCAAAAAAATTGCGCACAGCACTTTGATCGGTGAGATCCAGCTTTGCATGGTTACAGGTGATAATGTTCGTTTGGCCTTTGTGCTGCAAGGCTCGGACGATGGCCGAGCCAACCATGCCGCGGTGACCGGCAACATAGACTTTGGGGACGTTACTCAACGATTAGTCCACCTATGGGTAATTTTAAAATTGACAATACCGTCTGCTCCTGAATAACAGCTGATCTGCATTTTTATGATTTAAAACGGGATTGTATCAAGGTTGTGTGGGTTTGCGTTTTGTTGTGCGCATTGCTTTGAGATAGGCGATGATTTCTTTTGTAACTTTCGTTCTATTCGGAATGGTTTGTGCAAGCCCGGGCATCGGTGTGTTGTGCCGGATAGATGATGGGTTCTCGATCCAGCGTATCAGGTATTCAGGTTTGATGTATTCGACCACACTGGTTGGGTAGTTGAGCTCCGGGGCTTTGCTGCCACCTTCACCATTGATTGTGTGGCATACCATGCAGTATTTGCGAAAATGCAAGAAACCATGCCGTACTTCTGCGGATGATTTTATTGGTGGAGAGGTATTGGGGAAGCGGGTTGCAAATTTTGCCAGCTCGATACTTTTTACCTGGTATGGCATATCAGACGCGCCATCCCTGAGCAATATTTTTGATTTCATGTTATCCCAAATCAAGTAGAGCGGCCCAAGTTGCACAACTTCGTTATTTTGTAGTGTGTTGGTCATCGTAAATGGCGAGTTGTCGTCGTGAGAGAAGGCGAAGTAGGCATCATGGGCGAGAAATTTGGCTACCGGAATGCTGGCTTGATATCCATCCAGAGACGTGAATATGATCTCTTCTGTTGTTTGCCATTCTTTGTCAAATGCATGGTTAAAAAGTGTTTTGGCAGGAAAGGCTTTATATGTGCGGTTTCTATTTTCATGGACCTCGAAAACGTTTAATGATATTGCCGGGGAAATCGCAGACAGATCGGTTAACGTCAGGGTATTAACGATTTTCCCATGGTTTTTGAATTCGATGCCCGTGTCGGTTTGTGAAAATGCGGGCGTAAGCAAGCAAATATTCATGCAAATTACGGCGATACCCATAAAGATGTTCCATGGCTTATTGAAGGTGCGGCTGTTCATGTTCTTTCCTATGGTGGTCAGTAAAATTTTTGGAGACGTGACATTATTGAACACTAACTTTATGAAAAATGTGGAAGAAGTTTGCGGCAGAGTGAAGAAGTTTCCGGCTTTAGTGTTTTTACGCATTTTAAGGGTGTTGGCGAGCTGAAAATAAAAAAGTCGTGTTAGATTAACAGCTCTGATTCCATATTAAGGAGAGCGCCATGAAAATAAAAAATGCCACGATTGGTTTGATGGCCGGTATGTTGTTGATACCCTGCATAGGTTTTACCGCCGATTCAAGCGTTGACCCAAGTGTCGACTCAAAACCGGATTCTCCGGATCCGTCGATCATAGTTCAGGATTCGGGTATAGCCAATAAAATTAAAGTCCGGCTAAATGCGGACAAGCACTTGGGCAAATTCAAGAGTATTCAGGTGGAGGCGGATAATAATGGCGTTGTATTGTTGAGTGGTACGGTTCATCTTTTATCCGAAGAGGAAAAGGCAGTTGCAATTGCACGGAGTACCGAGGGGGTGGTTATAGTTAAAAGTAATATCAAGATTAAGAGCGGACATTCCGTGAATGAATGACGTAACGGTGGCTTTCTAACTCTCATGTATTCTGGCTATTGTCAGATAGCGGTCTGAATCGGGGCGGTTGATGCAGGCGTGTATTATCCTCTGGGGTGATGTCGTGCATGCAGTTGCTTCAAGCGTTCGCGCGCAACATGCGTATAAATCTGGGTGGTGGAAATATCGGCATGGCCGAGTAGTAATTGCACCACGCGCAGATCCGCTCCGTGATTAAGTAAATGGGTGGCGAAGGCATGGCGCAAAGTGTGTGGCGATAGTGGTTTGTGCAGGCCGCCGTGTTTTGCGTGACGCTTGATGAGATACCAGAACATCTGCCGTGTCATTGCGGTGCCACGCTGTGTAACGAACATCGCCGCATTTAATTTATTGCCCAACAAAATTGGGCGTGATTCAGTCAAATATCGACGCAGCCAGTCCAGTGCTTCCTCTCCCAGTGGTACCAAACGTTCTTTACTACCCTTGCCCATTACACGCACTACGCCCATGTCGAGGCTGACCTGTGCGATGCTGAGGTTGATCAATTCTGATACGCGTAAGCCGCTGGCATAAAGCACTTCCAGCATGGTGCGATCACGTATGCCGAGCGGTGTATTTAAATCGGGCGCATGCAACAACAATTCCACATCCTGTTCGGTGAGCGTTTTCGGCAGAGTGCGCGGTAGTTTGTGAGTTGCGATTTGCAGGGTGGGATCAGTGGTAATTTTGTTTTGCCGCAATAGATAACGGAACAGGCGTTTGAGGCTTGATATGATCCGGCTGGAGCTGGTGGCTTTGGCATGTTGCTCCATGACTAAGTAAGCAAGAAAGCTTTGAATATCGGCATGTGTAGCGTCCAGTAAGGTTGAGTTATGCCGTTTTTCAATCCAAAGGATAAATTTGCACAAATCACACCTGTAACTATCGAGCGTGTTTCGTGATAAGCCGTCTTCCAGCCACAAGTGGTCGCAGAATTCATCCAGAATGTTTGTGCTGTTCATGCCTTTTCGTCGGTTGTTTTCAATGGGTAGAATAAATCTGCGTCATCAGGGTGGTTGGTGGAGTGCGCTCAGTAGGTTGTGGATAAGGTTCGGCTGGTTTTCCGGTGTGCTTGTTTTTCATAGGTGAGCAACCAGCGTTTGATATCCAGCGCATCCCCTGTGTCTTGATGCATGAATCCGCCGATGCCGGATTTACTCACCACCCGATGGCAGGGGATGATAATTGGAATGGGGTTGGCACCGCATGCTTGTCCAATGGCACGCGGGCTGGATTTTAGCAGTGTGGCAAGATCGCTATAGTTTTGTGTTTGACCGGGTGGGATGGCGGATATTGCCTGCCATACTTTTGTCCGATGGGCGGTGTCGCACAGTTTGAGAGGAAGGTTGAAATGGAAATTTGGATCAATAAAATAAGCCTGCAATTGTTCGCATACTTCCCGCGCGAACGCTTGGTTAGCGGGTTGCGGTGTGGCGTCAGGTTTTAAAAAGTCGATACCGATCAGTGCATCCGCTTCACAGTGAATGCCCAGCATGCCAAACGGCACAGAGAGTTTTGCCTGATAATGCATTTATTGTTTTCGCATGAATGCTTGGTGTATTTTGTGAGGGGTCGTTTGCTTTGTCGGATGGTCGCCGATGTTGGGTTCACAAATTAATTGCGCATTAAATTTGTTACTTGGAGCGGGGATTTTAAAGCGTAAAGAGATCGGTGTCTAAAGCAGATGGGAATCCGTCAGTAGTGCGCAGGAGATATTTGTGGAAATAAAACGACGAGAAGAGTGTTGAGCGGTGCGCAATGCATGATACATGCACGAGACGGCTTGCTTCGGTAATAATCTTTTGATTATTCAGA
>JBIIMQ010000167.1:0-3475 GCA_044337935.1 Candidatus Nitrotoga sp. | reverse complement strand
GTAGGTTTCTGAAACACCATGCCGATCTTGGCACGAAGCGTATTGAGATCCTGTTTTTTATCCAGAATATTTTCTCCATCCAACAAAACCTCGCCGGTCGCTTTTTGCTTCGGATAGAGTTGGTACATGCGGTTAAAAGTACGCAGCATGGTGGACTTACCGCAGCCGGAAGGGCCGATAAACGCGGTCACCATTTTTTCTGGAATAATCAGGTTGATGTCCTTCAGAGCGCGTTCTGCCCCGTAGTAAAAATTTAGGTCACGTACAACCAGCTTCGGAGTGACAGTTTTCTCGACGCTCATCTGCGCATCCTTAGTAATTTGATGATTTCTGGCGGAATAACAATCTCGCCATAATATTGAGTGAGAGCACGCTGAATGTGATTAGCAACGCGCCTGCCCAAGCAAGATTCTGCCAATCCTGATAGGGACTCATGGCAAATTGGAAAATAACCACCGGCAGATTGGCCATGGGCTGATTCATATTGCTGTTCCAGAATTGATTGTTAAGTGAGGTAAACAGTAGCGGTGCGGTTTCTCCGCTGATACGCGCCACAGCCAACAATACTCCGGTAATAATGCCGGACCGCGCAGCACGCAGCGTAACCAAGCTGATGACCTTCCATTGGGGCGCGCCCAGCGCAGCAGCGGCTTCACGCAAGGTGTTTGGTACCAAACGCAGCATATTTTCGGTAGTTCGAATTACGATTGGAATGACCAGAATGGATAAGGTCAACGCACCAGCCCAACCGGAAAAATGCCCGATTTTCACCACATACATTTCATATATGAACAGGCCAATTACGATAGAAGGTGCAGAAAGCAGCACGTCATTAATAAAGCGCGTGGTTGGTGCTAACCATCCGCGCTGACCGAATTCCGCCAAATAAGTACCCGCCAATATACCGATTGGCGTGCCGATTAGTACAGCAAGAATGGTCATCATCAAGCTGCCGGCAATGGCATTGAGTAAGCCGCCGGTGCTGTTGGGGGGCGGCGTCATCTGGGTCAGCACTGCCATGGATAGTTGAGGCAGGCCGTTGGCCAGCAACGTCCATAAAATCCAGCCTAACCAGAGTAAACCGAATAGCATCGCCAAGGCAGAAATCCCCAGGCATATGGCATTAATCAGGCGGCGGCGTGTGTAGAGTGTCAGCATAATCAGGTCGTGGATCCTTCACGTTTCGTAAGCACATACAGCATATAGCGTGCCAACGACAATACGATGAAAGTGATCAAAAACAAAATGAGTCCGAGCTCGACCAATGCCGAGGTGTATAACTCGCCGACTGCTTCATTAAATTCATTTGCCAATGCGGAGGAGATACTGTTGCCCGGCATGAGCAACGAGGTATTTAATTCGTGTGCATTACCAATAACAAAAGTAACCGCCATGGTTTCACCCAATGCACGTCCCAAGCCGAGCATGATACCGCCTGCCACACCAATCTTGGTGTAGGGCAAAACCACACGCCACATTACTTCCCAAGTGGTGGCACCCAAACCGTATGCAGATTCTTTAAGCAAGGTAGGAACAACCTCAAATACATCGCGCATCACCGAGGCAATGAAAGGGATGACCATAATGGCCAGAATAATACCTGCGGTGAGCACGCCGATACCCATCGGGATACCCTGAAACAATGGGCCCAATATCGGTAGCGGGCCAAATTTTTCAATAAGCCATGGCTGCACATACTCGGCAAACAACGGGGCAAAAACAAACAACCCCCACATGCCGTAAATAATGCTGGGGATGCCCGCCAACAGTTCAATGGCAATGCCCAGTGGACGACGTAGCCAGCGTGGTGACAATTCGGTTAAAAAAAGTGCGATGCCAAAACTAACCGGGATGGCGATCAACAATGCGATGGCCGATGTTACCAGCGTGCCAACAATCGGAACCAATGCACCAAATTCATTCGAGACTGGATCCCATGCCGCGCTGGTCAAAAAATGAAAACTGAATGTCTTAATGGCAGGAAGGCTGCCGATGATCAAAGAAATAATAATGGTAATGAGTAGTACAAGAACGGCTAACGCAGATAAGCGCGTCACATTGCGGAACAGAATGTCCAGCAAGTTATTGCGCTTCATGTGTACTTCACGTAAGAAAATTGACATTGTATTTTCAGAAAATCCAAAACTTGAGGGAGCTTGGCCCCCTCAAGTTTTATCCAGTGCAAATTATATCTTGCAAATACGCGCCGCAGGAGCGCTTAAATCGATTGTTATTTCCAGGCCCTTGTTATTTCCAAATCGCGGCACCTTTATTATCCTTGACCTGTGCTTTCCAAGCGGTACGTACCAGTTTCTGAATTTTCTCCGGCATGGGAACATAATCCAGCGCCTCAGCCATCTTGCCGCCATTAATGTAGGCCCAGTCGAAGAACTTTAATACTTCTTTGGCCGTTTCAGGTTTCTCTTGTGATTTATGAATCAGAATGAATGTGGCACCCGTAATAGGCCAACTTTCTTTACCGGATTCATCGGTTAACAGCCTGTAAAAACCGGGAGATTTTTCCCAATCCGCATTGGCAGCTGCGGCTTTAAATGAGCTGTCATCCGGTTTGACAAACTGACCGTCATGGTTTTTGAGTTGGGCATAAATCATTTTATTCTGCAAAGCATAAGCATATTCCACATAACCGATGGAATTTTTTATGCGTTGAACATAAGATGCCACGCCCTCGTTACCTTTGCCGCCGGTACCCGCTTTCCAGGAAACTGCGGTTCCCTCGCCCACGGCAGATTTCCATTCCGGACTTACTTTGGATAGATAATTAGTGAAGATAAAAGTGGTGCCAGAACCATCGGAACGATGAACTGCGGTGATAGTTTCGTTGGGTAGTTTAACACCTGCATTCAGCTCCATTATCGCCGGGTCATTCCACTTGGTAATCTTGCCGAGAAAAATATTACTCAACACCTTACCATCCAATTTTAGCTGCCCGGTTGCAACCCCTGGTAAGTTGACAACGGGCACTACACCGCCCATCACTGCAGGGAATTGCATCAAACCATTTTTTTCCAACTCATCCGGTTTTAACGGCATGTCAGAAGCACCAAAATCTACAGTTTTTGCAATGATTTGTTTAATGCCACCACCGGAACCGATGGATTGGTAGTTTAAGCTGATACCCGTTTGGGTTTTATAAGCATCCGCCCATTTGGCGTAAATTGGATAAGGAAATGTGGCTCCTGCGCCGGTAAGATTAATGGCCGAAGCATCAACTGTCAGTAACACAGAAGCGGCCAGCGAGAATATACAAAGAAAACGATTTAGTTTGGTCATATTCATTCCAAAAATTAGATTCACTACAGAGTAACCCCCATGAACTATAGCCATTTTCTATTACAGAATTATTACACAGAGTAACGCTCTGTCGGATACCTCCTCTGAATCGCCCCGGATTCTGTGGAGGCTATTTGGTTTAAGTAACTCTGGCAGAATCCGAGTTGGCTAACTGCCGATA
>JBIIMQ010000004.1:0-34999 GCA_044337935.1 Candidatus Nitrotoga sp. | reverse complement strand
CCAGAACCCTGACATACGTCCAGCAAGCACTACCACTTTGTGATTACGTATATATCCTCGACAATTCCCGTGCAGACAACCCGTTCCAGCAAATTGCTGTTTTGCACCATAATCAACTAAAAATAATCAAAAATCCCCTAGCATTATGGAGCAAAGTAATACTGGCGGATTACCTAACATAGCGAACAATTGACCTATTTTTTAAAAACTCTTTGATAAATCATGTTTATCAAAGAGTTAAATCATTAGCAAACTATTTTGGTTTATTGCTGCAAAATAATTTAAGTATCTGTTGCAGATAAACCTTTGTAAGATATATTCGCGTTCGCTGCCGCGCAGGCAGCTTAGAATTACAGTTGGCCAGGTGACCGGCGGTGCTACTGGTTCGCTGCCGCGCAGGCTGCCTAGGAATAACTTGGTAGTAATACATTTCACAATCAATATTCATTACCGCGAATCTTAATAACGCCCGCCCCTCGGGGCGGGCGAGGATCAAAGTACAACCATCTTTATAATTAATTTCATTATTATTCACATATTGCTGTTTATAATGGATAATCCAAATTCAACCTGGTTCAGGTAATGAAACTCACGAGGGCTTATGCAAATTTTGATTGTTGATGACATCCAGATAAACGTCACGATATTGCAGCATCTCATCAAAAAAATTCCGGATTGCGAACCTGTTGCATTTACCGATCCCCATTTGGCAATTGATTGGTGCACATACAACGAGCCGGATTTAGTCGTAACCGACTATATGATGCCGGAGATGAATGGCATCCAGTTTGCCCGTGAGTTTCGCAATATTAAAAACCATGAGGCAGTCCCGATTCTGATGGTCACTGCCAATCACGATGTCAGTGTGCGGCATGATGCGCTCAATAGCGGGATAACCGATTTCCTGAATAAGCCTCTGGATAATATCGAATTCATGGCGCGTGCTAAAAACATGCTCGAGCTGCGAAAAAGCCACAAACGCGTCAGTCATCACGCCGAATGGTTGGTTGAAGCAGTACATAAAGCCACGACCGAAGTATTGGCACGCGAGCGCGAAACTATTTTTTGTTTGTCCCGTGCAGCAGAGTATCGCGATCCGGAAACGGGGGCGCACATACAACGCATGGCACATTACTCAAAGCACATTGCCCGTGTTCTGGGATTATCTGTAGAAGAGCAGGAACTACTGCTGGCAGCCGCACCCATGCATGACATCGGCAAGGTTGGCATTCCAGATTCAATCCTGCTCAAACCGGGCAGACTAACTGCAGATGAGCTCACCATCATGAAGCAGCATCCGACATTCGGCTATGAAGTACTTAGTACCGGCAATTCGCCGATGCTTCAGGCTGCGGCGACAATTGCCCTTTCACATCATGAGAAATTCGATGGCAGTGGTTATCCCAATGGTTTATCAGGGAAGGATATTCCATTGTTCGGACGCATTGTGGCAATCGCCGATGTTTTCGATGCGTTAACCACTGAACGCCCGTATAAAAAAGCCTGGAGCATTGACCGGGCCACACAGTTGATCGTTGATTCTGCCGGTAGCCATTTCGATATCAACTGCGTCAATGCTTTTTTCACTGATTTTGATGAAATATTAAGAATCAAGAATACATTTGTAGATGATTAATAAACTAAAGTTGTGGAAGCGCTCTTTAAGCAGACTCTAAAATAGAGTCTGCTGACTAAAACATAACAAGAGATAAGCAATATGCAAATCAATCAGTTCCGCTGGTCTGAAAAAAAAGGATGGGGAGGCACCCCAAAGATTTTAGTGGACGCTGATCTGGTATTAATTTTTGCTGACAATGCTTTTTTTCAGACTGACGACTGCTATACCCAGCTACATGAGATGTTTCCCCATGCTCATATTCTTGGCTGTTCGTCTTCCGGTAATGTGCTGGGTGTAGAAATCAGCGATGGCGATATTGTGGCAACAGCCGTCAAGTTTAAAAACTCCAAAGTTTTACTTGCATCGGTTGATATCGAACCAGGCCAAAATGCGCGGGAAATTGGAATGCATTTGATAAACAAACTAAATACTCCTGAATTGCGCCATGCAATTGTTATTTCTGACGGCCTGCTGATTAATGGTAGCGAACTGACAAATGGACTTAATCAAGCGTGCATATCGGTCACCGGCGGTCTGGCGGGAGACGGCACGCGGTTCGGGAAAACCTGGGTAATGGCGGATTCACCTGCCAAAACCGGGCGTGTTGCCGCCCTTGGGTTTTATGGTGATATTATCGTCAACAGTGGATGCTCTGCCGGCTGGAAAGAATTCGGTGCCGATCGGATTATTACCAAGTCAACCGGGAATGTAGTCTATGAAATTGACGAAGAGCCAGCGTTGAATCTGTATAAACGGTATCTACTCGAACAGGCTGCCGAACTTCCTGCCAGTGGTTTACGATTCCCTCTGAGCATTCAGGCAACCAAAACAGACAAGGCTGTAATACGCACTTTATTGGCAATAGACGAAACCGCAAGGAGTATGACTTTTGCCGGTGATGTGCCGCAAGGGCATTTATGCAAATTGATGCATACCAATCTGGATAGTTTAGTCGAAAGTGCCGAATTGGCTGCTATTGAAGCACAGCCTACCAGCCAAACTGAAGCGGGGTTGTGTCTACTGGTAAGTTGTGTCGGCAGACGTTTGGTGATGGGACAACTAACCGAAGATGAATTGGACGTCATACAAGAAAAACTGGGCAGCGATATTTACATCACGGGTTTCTATTCTTATGGTGAGCTAGCACCATTCAGTGAAGACATGCGATGCCAATTGCATAACCAAACGATGACCGTAACAACTATATACGAATAAAGCCATTCCATGCACCGTTTACTAAAACGTCAGCTACAACGTTATCTGGGGAAGGATTTTCAACCTGACGAGGCGATGACGACATTTCTGGAAACCATTGATAGCTATTATCACGAAGTAGATAGAGCGCAGCGCTTGCTCCAGAACGTCCTGCATCTAAATACCACTGAGCTAAATGCAGTGAATGAGCATATGCGTATTCAGAACGCTGAAATAACGCGCACCTTGCTCAATACGTTAAGTGATGGTGTATACGCTACCGATATGCAGGGGCACCTTACTTTCATGAATTCCGCTGCCGAAAAAATTCTGGGCAGAAGTGAGCAGGAACTGATCGGACACCCAATCAACGAGATTATTCAACATCACCTCCCGGATGGATCCTTATTCCCGGCTGAACGCTGCCCACAATTTATAGTGATTCAGAGTGGTGAATCGATTAATGGAAGCGGACATTTTACCGGACATGATGGCAACTTTATTCCAGTGGAATATATATCGCGTCCAATCCTGACAGGCGGTAAATTTATTGGGGCGCTGGTATCGTTTCAGGATATTAGCTTACGCCAAAAAACAGAAAATAATTTACGAATAGCATATGACAGCTTGCGTGAAACATTAAGTGAGCTGGAATTCCAAAAATATGCGCTGGATCAGCATGCCATCGTAAGTATGACCGATCCAACGGGGGAAATTATTTATGCCAATAATAAATTCTGCGAGATTAGCCAATATCATCGTGATGAATTACTGGGACAGGATCACCGAATTTTAAATTCCGGAGACCATCCACACTCATTTTTCAAAAACATGTGGGAAACCATCAGTCGCGGTCAAATTTGGCATGGCGAGATAAAAAATCGCAGCAAAGATGGCCGCTATTACTGGGTGGATTCCACAATCGTTCCATTACTGAATGACCAGGGTGTGCCATTACGTTATATCTCCATACGCACTGATATTACGGCACGCAAGACCATAGAGCTGCAAATAGAAGAACAGCGGGCCTTTTACGAAAAAATTAGCGAAACATTGGATGAGGGCATACTCATACAGGACATACATGGACGATGCATCTACATGAATTCCGAAGCTGAGCGCTTACTTGGATGGTCACGTGAAGAGTTCATGAACGAACCTGTGCATGACACCATTCACAACCGGACAGCTGACGGTCTGCCGTTATTAAAGTGCGATTGCCCAATCATATCAATGGCAAAGAAAAAGGGAGGGGCGCGCCTTGACGATCAAGTTTTCATACGCAAAGACGGCACTATATTTCCAGTTGAAGTTTCCTCACAGGTGTTTATGCGCCATGGAATGATCGATTCATTCGTGGTGGCGTTCCAGGATATTACCAAGCGCAGGAAAAATGAACTTTATCTTCGGCAGATTCAAGAGCGACTCAATCTTGCATTAGAGGGGTCGAATTTGGCATTGTGGGATATAGATGTCGCCAGCGACCGCATTTACCTAAGTAGCAAATGGGCGGAAATGCTGGGAGAAGAGCCCAAAGAAACATTGATGACATTGAAAAATTTGTTCGACGATATTCATCCGGAAGATCGCGAACAAATCAGACAACTGCGGGTACCCCTTCTAAAAGGGAAGCTGCCTTATTATTCGGCCGAGTGTCGAATAAAGTGCCGAAACAACAAATGGCTATGGATACATACACGCGGCATGGTGGTTGAACGAGACGAAGCCGGGCGCGCCATACGCATGACTGGCACCTGCACCAATGTAAACGACAGAAAGCAGGCCGAAGAAGCACTCCATAAGTCCGAGACAAAATTACGCACGTTATACGACTCCACCAGCGATGCGGTAATGCTGCTGGAAAATGAAAAGATTTTCGATTGCAACCTGGCAACATTACAATTATATGGATGCGCGTCGCGTGAATATTTTTATTCCCGGCACTTTGCGAATTTTTCGCCGCCAACACAACCATGCGGCACGAATTCAATGGAACTCGGAATCAGACAGATTGAAAAAGCAATGACAGACGGCAGCAACCGTTTCGAATGGGTGCATCAACGTGTAGACAATGGCCAAATATTTGATACGGACATCCTGCTCAATGTCATGACGCTAAACGGCAGGCCGGTGCTTCAAGCTACAGTACGCGATGCATCCCAACGCAAACAAGTGGAGAATGCGTTGCGACAATCAAAGATGCTCGCGGAACAGGCCAGCAAAATCAAGAGCGATTTTCTGGCTAACATGAGCCATGAAATACGTACGCCAATGAACGGTATTATCGGCATGACCGAATTAGTACTGGACACAGAGTTAAACCCGGAACAACGTAACCATTTAAATCTGGTAAAACTTTCCGCCAACTCATTACTCGATATCGTTAATGATATTCTGGATTTCTCCAAGATTGAGTCAGGCAAGATGGAAATTGAACGGGTCGCGTTTTCATTGGAACACATGATGCGCGACACAACCAAGCTGTTAGCCATCCACGCGCATCAAAAAAATCTGGAGCTGATCCTGAATATTGCCCCCGACGTACCGGATCATGTCATTGGTGATCCTGGCCGTTTGCGTCAAGTTATCGTTAATTTAGTCAATAATGCGATCAAATTTACGGATTACGGAGAGATTGAAGTATCGGTTCGACTAGCAAGTGTCGCACAGAAAATGAACGCCAGATTGAATTTCTGTGTGCGTGACACGGGTATCGGAATACCCCGTGATAAATTCCAAACTATTTTTAATTCGTTCTCCCAAGCTGACACATCCACTACGCGTAAATACGGTGGGACGGGTCTCGGCCTAACCATTTCAGCGCAGATCATCGAACTGATGGATGGAAAAATTGAATTAACCAGCGAGGTGGGCAAGGGAAGTACTTTCTATTTCACGATTGACCTGCCAATCAATCCTGTTGTTGTCCATAATCGACATCCACTGATTAAACAAATTGCCGGCATGCCTATTCTGGTAGTAGATGACAATGCCACCAATCGCACATTATTTCAAAACATGTTATATAACTGGGACGCATTACCCACTGTAGTAGGCAGCGGCACAGAAGCGTTGACCGAAATACAACGCGCAATAATATTAGGACGGCCTTATTCACTTGCGATACTTGATATGCAACTATCGGATATGGACGGCTTTGAACTGGCCAACCACATTTACCAACATCCGCAACATGTTGGAGCGACAGTGATGATGGTAACGTCGGATGGACAAAGCGGACATGTGGAGAAATGTCGGCAATTGGGCATCTCCAGTTATTTGACAAAACCGGTATCGCAATCTGATTTGCTCGATGCAATCATGATCGCACTGGGAGGCCCCAATCAACATACGACGCAGCAGCTCACCACTCAACAGTTACCGCAAAAATCGCAACACAAACTGAAATTTTTATTGGCAGAAGACAATTCAGTGAATCAAGTACTGGCGACCCGCCTTCTGGAAAAATCGGGACATACAGTCACCGTTGCAAACAATGGCTTCGAGGCCATACAACATTGGGGAAATGAATCATTCGATGCCATTCTGATGGATATTGATATGCCGGGAATGAACGGATATGAAGCGACCGAGCGTATCCGCGCGCAGGAACAAAGAAGCGGTGCGCATATTCCTATTGTCGCGATGACCGCTCACGCCTTAGATGGGATGCGTGAGCAATGTCTGAGCCGTGGCATGAATGGCTACCTGTCCAAACCCATCAATATCGTAACGTTATGGCACGAACTGGATAAAGTAATACCCCCCGTTCAGAACAGCACTAGTACGCCACGTTGTTCCCCCACACAATTGCCCATAGCAGATTTCAAAAAAATACGGCAGACAGTAGACGACAGTCGCGAATTATCCGATGAGATAGTGCGAATGTTTTTAATTGATACACCGCTCCATTTACAACGCCTTAAAACGGCAATTACTAATGGGGATATCCATGAAGTGCGCCATAACACTCACGCACTGAATGGCATGGCCAGCATTTTTACAGCCGATCGTATGATGCATGCTATCACTATGGTCGAGCAAAAAATTGGGCAGCCGGAATTGACTAGCGCAGTGAATGAACTCGAAGCTTCACTGATCGAACTGCATGCCTGTATTAATGCTTATACGTGGTGATAATCATTTTGAAATAATGCAATCGGTGTAGCGCCCTTTTCTCAAATCCAACACAAGGTAAATCAACACATCATCAGTGCCTCCTCAACCGGCATATAGGGCACCCGCATTATTACTTTTTCAAAAGATTTTTAAGATCCGCGAAAGGATTAAAGGTGGCCAACGATTCCGGATTTTGAGCAGCCGAACGACCCGCTGAATCCTTAATTCGGGAGTGCTCATTTTCATGGCAATAAGTGCACAAAAGTTCCCAGTTACTGCCATCCGCCGGATTGTCATCATGATTGTGATTCTTGTGATGAACTTCCAACAGTTGAAGATTTTCACGAGTGAAAGTACGGGCACAACGACCACAAACCCATGGGTACATTTTAAGCGCTTGATCCCGGTATCCCTTGGCACGCTTTTCTGCATTTTGCCGTGCTTCAAGCACGATTTTGTCCAACTTGTTATTTGGCGTCATAATTATTCGGTCATATAAGATTAATGCGCGCAACCAACCCGGTTATTCTTCTTAAATTTTTATATACAGTAAACGCCTTCCAAGACGACGCCCCTTAATTATATAAGGAAGCCCCTGCGAAGAAATACAATATGAACGATCGATTCTGGCATACCAGCTACGGCACAATTCCCACAGAAATTAACCCTGACGCATATCCTTCGGTAGTTTCGATGCTGGAGGAAGCCATGGTTACTTTCGCCGACCAACCTGCCTTCAAGTGTTTGGGACAGTCCGTAAATTACGCCGATATAGACCTTCAATCGCGTGCTTTTGCGGCCTATTTACAAAATAAGTTGGGCATTCAAACGGGTGATCGTATCGCTGTCATGATGCCCAACTTCATTGCCTTTCCCATCGCGTTTATTGGTATTGCCCGGGCCGGCGCCATACAGGTCAACGTTAACCCGCTGTATACGCCCGGTGAACTTAAACACCAATTAAACGATGCAGGGGTAACTGTGATCATCGTTTTCAACGGTGTATCCGGCACGGTGGCTGAAGTCATGGCCAACACTTCACTCAAAACCATCATCACCGTCACACCGGGGGACGGCACTTCCGCAAAACTACCCGGCCCACCAGTTGATGCCCGCATTGTTTGTCCTATTGCCTTTGCCGACTGCCTGATCGAAGGATCGGGAATGATTTTCAACCCGGTTAAACTCATCGGCGAGAATCTGCTTTTTTTGCAATACACCGGGGGAACAACCGGCTTATCCAAAGGAGCCGCTCTGACTCATCGCAATCTGGTGGCCAATGTGGCGCAATTCAAAGCTTTTATGCCTGACATACGCCCGGGCCACGAGGTTATCGTTACCGCCATTCCGCTTTATCATATTTTTGCGCTGATGGTGAACTTCATTTCCTACTTTAGTGCGGGCGCTGAAAATTGGCTGGTGCCCAACCCTAGGGATTTTGACAGCTTTATCGACGTAATGAAGATGGCTCACCCCACGGTGTTTACCGGTGTCAACACGCTCTTTAACGGGCTAGTGGCGCATCCCCGCTCCAGGGAAATCAATTTCGCCCGTCTGCGATTGGCCATCGGAGGCGGAGCGGCAATTATCGAAACCACCTCCGCCAAATGGCAAGCAATGACCGGCATATTTATACGTGAAGGCTACGGCCTTTCAGAAACCAGCCCGGTGCTTAGCTTCAACCCGGCTTCAGTTACCGCATTTAACGGAACAACGGGACTGCCCATGCCCTCCACCGATATCAAACTCATTACCCATGAGGGGCTGGAGGCGAAAATTGGCGAGCCGGGTGAAATTTGTGCCAAGGGTCCGCAGGTGATGGGCGGCTATTGGAACCAACCCGAAGCCGATGCCACAAGCTTTACCAACGATGGTTATTTCCGTACCGGAGACGTGGGCGTTTTCAATGAATGCGGGTTTCTTAAAATTATTGACCGGACGAAGGACATGATCATTGTCTCGGGCTTCAAAGTGTTCCCCAACGAGGTGGAAGCTATCGCTTCGGGTTGCCCCGGCGTTTTGGAGTGTGCATGTATTGGGGTACCGGATAAAAAAACCGGTGAAGCGGTCAAATTGTTTATCGTGCGCCTACCCAATAGCGCTCTTACAGCAGCCGAAATATCCGAACTTTTCCGAAAAAAATTGACCTCATACAAAGTGCCCAGACAAATCGTATTTGTTGAGACATTGCCCAAGTCTTCTGTCGGAAAAATTCTACGCCGTGAACTGCGGAATATAGTCTCTACCCGATTTAGAACTCGAGCGGATGAAGTTCATTAAGTACCGTTTTTTAGCTTGCTCTGGTTTTTTGAATTACTTTGAGATGTTCTATCGCATTCAAGGAAAATATAAGAAGCATTCACAATAAGTTGAATATCGAACAATAACTAAGCTGGATATACCAAGCCATTCGTAACAACCTCAACTCAATGCGACAGAACTTTTTCAAATCATGCCTACACGCATCAAAAAATATTTCTGCTCAGGCTTCCCAACTGATTTTTTTGTAGGCTACCTATTGAACCGTTCAACTAGTGCATGCAAGCCCTGAGATATACTTTCAAGCTCACGACCACGAACCGCTGCTACGTTGGCATTTTTAGCTGTATTCTCAACTGTTACAGCAATAGTGTTAATCTGCCCGGAAATATCCTCGACTGTATGGGATTGATTCTCTGATGCTACCGCCATTTGTTGGCTCATACAGCTGATTCGCTCAACGGCCTCACAAATACCTTTCAAGGCAAGCTGTGTCTCTATAACTTGTTGCACACCGTTATCTGCCTCGCCAATACCCAAATTGGCTATATCTACGGCGTCAGCAGCACCCTGTTTGAGGGTTCCAATGACACTTTGTATTTGTTGAGTAGTCTCGCGAGTTTTGCCAGCCAAAGCGCGGACTTCATCTGCCACCACAGCAAAACCACGCCCCTGCTCACCAGCCCTTGCAGCTTCAATTGCAGCATTAAGGGCAAGCAGGTTAATTTGATCGGCAATGGATTGGATCATGCCTGCAGCGGTCATGATTTGCTGGGTTTCATTGGCTAAATTGCCCACGGCGTGACTAATATTGGTTACCGTCCCCGCTAAAAGCTGAATTGCCTCACGAGAAGTGTCAGCAATTTTGTCACCCTGCACAGCTAATTCCTTTGCTGTTTGAGCCTCTGCTGCGGTATGTTGTACATGACCAGCCACCTCGGTAATTGAGGAAACCATCTCACTCATAGCGGTAACTGCCGTGTTCGTCTCGACTAGCTGCTCAAGTAATGTATGTTCAGTTTTACCAGAAAGAATGGAAGAATGAACTGCTGCTTCAGCTACTTGTCCAGCCAGATCATTCAGGCGAGTAAGGGCTGTTTTAAGACGCGCATCCTCGCTAATCAGTATCATTTCCAATTGCACTAAAGGACCATAACTATCGCTGTAGGTAATAGCACTAATCGGATCTGAAAACGAGTCAGGAGCACCTTTAATAATTTGCTTTAGCTGATGTCTCATGCGCATATGCGCCCACCCTCCAATAGCCAAAAAAAGACCGGCTGTTATTACTTGAGCTACCAGACTCGGCATCAAATTAGCTACTCCAATAGCCGCCGCAGCTGCAATTACAGGCAAAGCTAAACTTTCAATAAGAGCAACCAAGTGTCGTTTTCTCGGAATAGCTTCTTTACCTGCGCTCAATCGCTTATACAGCGTTTCTGCACGATTTATTTGTTCACGAGTCGGTTTAACTCTGACGGACTCATAACCCGTTAAGCGACCCTCTTCAAGAATAGGAGTAACATAAGCACTAACCCAGTAATAATTCCCATTTTTACATCGATTTTTAACGATACCCATCCAAGATTTGCCAGCCTTCAAATAGCTCCACATAACCCCAAAAACAGCAGGCGGCATGTCTGGATGACGAATCAAATTATGCGGGCTACCAATTAATTCTTCGCGAGAGAAACCGCTAATATTTACGAACTCATCATTGCAATAAGTAATATGTCCTTTAGTATCAGTAGCGGATATCAAGCGCTGCTGCGCCAGAAATGTTTGTTCAACAGTGGTGACAGGTTTATTTATTCGCACGTTTAATTTCCTTGATAATACAAACGTCATCTTTATCTAAAGACGATGCCAATAAATAACAGCAATTTTCAACTATCTTTATTATTTATAACTATCAATGTAGAACCTGAGCAAAAATTCCTACATATAGTTAAAGAGAGATAATTCGGACACAGACATAAAAGATTTCTGCGCGGCTTCCAGACTGGTTTTTTGCCGGGTAAGATCACTGATTGCCTGATTAAAATCCACATCCTGCAGCTGCGATAACATCGTTTTGTATTGTTCCCCCATACTATCTCCAGAGCTGCGTAACGATTCCAGCTCATTCAGGCGCGTTCCCAGCGATGCACGCACTGTCAGCACGCTATCAAGTCCGCGATCCAGATTATTTAATGCCTTGTTGAGGCTGTTGCTAAATGCCGCTGCCGCTACCGCCCCTCCCAATGCATTAGGTGTTCTCAGGGCAGTAATTAAATCAGCGATAGTTTGAAAAATACTTTCATTGGAGCTGGGCGCCACGGTAAAGACGTCACCGTCTGCTGGTGCGCCCGTAACATCAAACTGTACACCATCAAAGCTGATTGCCTGCCCGCTGACATAAGGGATAGGCGTACCAGGTGGGACCGGCGCCCCCAACGTGGTATCGGTCACACTGTAAGTTGTTACACCGGCAACCACACTGAATGCCACCTGATAATTATGCCCGGTCAGTAACGTCGGATTGGCAATCGTTCCCTGACTAACAATGCCACTCCCGGTATTTGCGGCAGCGGCCTGAACATTAAATGTCCCGTTGCCATTTTTAACACGCATAAAAATATCCGCGCCGGAATCACTGGCCGCCAATTGTCTGGAACTGCTGACCTGAATCAGGCGCTGCCCATCATCAGCCAGATACTGAACTCCGGCATTACCGTTAACAAAAGGTTGCGTCCTGCCCTGAAAACCGGAAAACAGGTAATTCCCTACCCCATCTGTACTATTTGCCAACGCCAGCAATTCATCAAACCGAGCACTTAATTCCGTCGCAAAAGTTTGCTTATCAGAATAATTGACCGAGCCATTCCCCGCATTAACTGCTGTCGTTTTAACGTCCTGCAACAAACTTGTTACGCTCTGCAGGATACTTTCGGACAGCGAGGCTGAATGCTGCACCGCATTCCGGTTGATTGCATATTGCGAATTGGATGCATCCGATTGCGATATTTCCAATGCCCGCGCTGCGGCAATTGGATCATCTGACGGGGTAAGAATGCGCCGCTGAGTAGCTATCTGTTGTTGGGTATGCAACATCTGAGCCTGTTGCTGGTTAAGTAAATTTACATTGGCATTGTAAAGACTGCTGGTGCTAATACGCATAATCCGTTACTCCCCCAAACTCAGCAATGTATCAAACAAGGAATTGGCAACTTGAATTACCCTTCCCGCCGCCTGATAAGCACGCTGATATCGCATCAAATTAGCTGCTTCCTCATCCAGATTCACTCCGGAAACCGACTGCTGTGTTTGAATAATCTGATTCACCATGCTGATTTGCGCTTGGCTGGTCAACCCCATTTCATGGGTTTTATTGCCAACCTGACTAACCAATTGCGCATATGCCCCCTGATAAGAGGTAGTCCCGCCTGCAATTGTATTTCTTGTCTGCAAATTTGCCAGCAGTAAGGCATTACGGTTATCAGCGGTGGCATTGGTATTACTTGCCACCGTAAAAGTATCCCCGGCGACTGGTGCACCTGTAATCTGAATAGTCCAACCGTTGTAGGTAATATCGGCACCGGCGGTATAGAGAACACCGGAAACAGGAGAACTCGGTACACCGGTTCCCGTTACGGTATAGGTTGTCGGCGGATTATCGAAAACAATACTGACCGGTTGCTGTAAATTAGCATTTACCGGCAAAACCGCATTGACCGTGCCGGCGCTGATACGACCCGTTCCCAGATTAGCCAATACCGCATTGGAACGAATAGGGGCCGCTGCCGCAATTTTTGAAGTGTCACTAATAGCAACAGCTATATCCCGCGCTCCATTGATAGTCGGACGGATCAAGTAACTATCACCCACTGTTGCACCTGCGGTAGTAGTTATCGTGAGTCCATCCACCGTTTGTGGCAAGGAAGCAAACGATGTAACCGTATTGTCCGACAGGCGAGTCAGCGTATACGCAGTCCCCCCGTCAAACCGCAACGTGTAATCACTGCCGGTCAACGCTGAAGAATCGGCAATATCGGCACTGACAGTAGCACTACCGGTATTAGCTGTACTGGCATTAACCGAAGGCACTGGCTGGGTAAAGAAATTACCGCCCAGCGCACCGGTTAAATCCTGCCCAAGCTTATGCTGCTGATTAAAAGTATCTGCCAATACCAAGGCCACTCGACCCAAAGCATTTTGCGAAACATCCAGCGATTCGCTGCGAAATGCTAACAGCCCACCCAAATTGCCACCTTGAAAACTACTTTGTTGTGCGCGGACAAGGTTTGCGCTTGATGAACCATATGCAACTTCCAGCTTGGTAGGATCATTGAGCGATTGAACTGTCTGCAAAGGCATGGTCCGATCACCCACCACCAGCGACTGACCCGCTCCGATAAATACATTGATACTGCCGTCGCTTTGCTTGACTACCGTTGTCTTTATTTCTTTGTTTAACTGGGAGATGAGTTGGTCGCGCTGATCCAGCAAATCGTTGGGCAATTGCCCATTGAATGCCGCCTGTGCCAGCACGATGTTTTTATTCATCGTTGCAATCTGCTGTGCATAACTGTTAATGGTCATTACGCTGCTGCTAATCTGACCATTGATACTACTGTTGATATCACTCAATCGCTGATTTAACGATTGGAATCGCGCCGCCAGAAACTGCGCGCTGCCCAGCATGGCCTGCCGTGAGGCCTGCGAATCCGGAGAGCTGGCAACATTATTTACCGCACTGAAAAATTCCTGTATCGCGGGCGACAAGCCCGCATTGGAATCGGCCAGCATATTATCGATCTGCCCTATCTGCTGGTAATAGGTTTCCAACTGGCTAGCCTGTGTTTGCCCCTGCAAAACTTGATTAAACAAAAACTCGTTATATATTCGTTTAACCGTGCTGACATCGACTCCTTGTCCAACGTACCCCGCGCCGGTCGACTGCGGCAAACGTGTGCCCTGCACAATTTCTTGCCTAGTGAAACCGGGGGTATTAGCATTGGCAATATTGTGCTCGGTCGTCGCCAGCCCGATCTGAGCCGCGTTCATTGCACTGACCCCACTCCCGAAGATACCGATTCCCATATATTCCTTGCCACACTTTACGTGCTAAAACTTGTCGTATGTACTCAATCCATAATAAAAATTAAAGACACCCGCCATGTTTAATCTTATTTTCAATCCACCTGCAAAAATCGCTTCCAACCCGAATCATTACAGGACGTTTCCCGAATTATCGGCTTCCCATAAAATTACTTGAATTTAGCAAAACCATTAACTGCCCCGTACAAAATGATACAGACCAATTAACCTATCGTATTGATCCGATTCATGACTTTTTCCAATTTATCCGCATAATCGGGATCAGTCGCATACCCCGCCCGCTGTATGGCATGAGCCAACCCGGGATTTCCCTGTCCTGACTGCAACACTTGGGAATAGCGCGGATTGTCCCGTAACATGCGTGCATAATCGCTGAATGCCTCGGTATAGGAAGAATAAGCACGGAATTTTTCCACCTGCTTGCCTGCAATGCCATCGTGATATTCAGTAGTCGTTACTTCTGCCACTTTCCCATTCCAACTACCACCAGCTTTTATGCCAAACAGATTAAAACTGGTGCTGCCATTCGGCATCCGTATCTCATGCTTGCCCCAGCCGCTTTCCAACGCAGCCTGTCCCAATATCAGATGGGTCGGCACACCGGTTTCCCGGCTTGCCTGTGCGGCATAAGCGGTCATCCGATGTACAAAATCCTGCTGCAGCGGGGTGGACTGCGAACTGCTTTTCATCCCATACGCAAAACTGTCACCGTATGGTGCGGATAGCGCGCCGGTAGTGAGCGACGACGTAACCGGTGCGGCTTCCGAATTTGACTGGACAACACCGGAACCAACCGTCTGGCTCAACTGCCTGATCATAATGTCAGCCAACCCCACCCCCCGGCTGGAAATGTTCTGCACCAATTGCTGATCCAGCATTCCGGTAAACATCTTGGTCTGTTCGTTATCAAACATCCCGTCCTGTGGCGTGGCTTCACGCATGGATTTCATCATCATGTTCATGAATACTGTTTCAAATTGCTGAGCGACCGCTTTTAGCGCCTGCTCGGGCGATTGCTTGGCCTGCAGACGCAGTCTGTCCAAGCTCTGCCCGCTCACTGCCAAACTTCCGTTAATATCGATTGAGTTATTCATCACCGGTACCTCAATAAACTTAAATTGCTACAGCGGCCAAATAGCTGACACAACACCTTGACGCAACATGAAATAATGTTATTGCATCCATGAAATGATTCATCAAATTATCTCGAGTTCCGCACGCAAAGCCCCGGCCGACTTCATCGCCTGCAGGATAGCCAGCAGATCCTGCGGAGTTGCGCCGATCGAATTCAGCGCTTTCACCACTTCGTTTAGCGATACGCCTTTGCTCAACATAACCAGCCCGCCTTTATCGGACTTGATATCAATATCAGATTTATTGGTCTGAACTGTTTGCCCCTGGGAGAACGGATTGGGTTGGCTCACCGAAGTAGTGGTGTTAATCACCACGGTCAGGTTACCGTGTGAAATCGCGCAATTGTCCAGCGTCACCATCTGATTCATGACAACCGAACCGGTGCGTGCATTGACAATCACGCGTGCTCCGCCCTGTGCAGGATCAACCTGTAAATTTTCGACCTGCGAAACAAACGCCACTCGTGCACTACCCGTTGGCGCACGTACCTGAATAGTCCGACCATCCAGTGCAGCCGCAATTTCTGTCGTCGGCGAAAGCGCCGAATTAATAACTGAGGCAAGTCGTGTTGCAGTAGTGAAATCCATCGTATTTAATTCGAGGTGAATAAAATCACCTTGTCCCAACGCTGTTGATACGGATCGTTCCACTGTTGCCCCGCCGGGAATACGCCCGACACTCAAATGATTAACCTGCACCTTGGCATTGCCGGTTGAGGCGCCCACACCACCCACCAACAAACTCCCTTGCGACATGGCATACACCTGCCCATCCGCACCTTTGAGTGGTGTCATTAAAAGCGTTCCCCCGCGCAGGCTTTTGGCATTACCCATCGCGGATACGGTGACATCTATGGCCAGTCCCGGACGGGCAAATGGAGGAAGTGTTGCCGTCACCATGACTGCCGCCACATTTTTTAGCATCAGCGTATTCTCCATATTGGGCGGCAGGCTGATCCCCAATTGCGTCATCATACTGATTACACTTTGAGTAGTGAACGGTACTTGTATGGTCATGTCACCGCTGCCATCCAAACCGACTACCAATCCGTAACCGATCAATTGATTTTCACGCACCCCCTGAATGCTGGCGAGCTCCTTGATACGCTCGGCGTAGGATGAAGCGGGCGCGGCAATCAGCAATATCAGCAATACTATTTTGGCAATCCGAAAAATCATATTGAACATTCCCATTTCATCTATCCGCTTCAGAACGGTAATATCGACATGAAAGCCCGGCCCAGCATACTCATGACGAC
The DNA here is from genome assembly GCA_044337935.1 of Candidatus Nitrotoga sp. Classification (GTDB taxonomy): domain Bacteria; phylum Pseudomonadota; class Gammaproteobacteria; order Burkholderiales; family Gallionellaceae; genus Nitrotoga. Next base: position 18,317 of record JBIIMQ010000004.1, on the reverse strand, counting down.
AGACATGTCAATTTGATTGGCACCCTTGTACTCAATATGCGCATCTGCCACCTGCGTGGATTTCACGGTATTAACACCGATGATGTAGTACGGATTGACAACACCAGAAAAACGGACGTATTCATTGGCCTGATTAATCGCCACCTGTTTCTCTCCGCTTACCAATAAATTACCGTTTGCCAACACTTCAGTTACGGTTACCGTGATAGTACCGATAAAAGTATTATCACCAGCGTTATTGCTTTTGTTACCCAAATTGCCGTTTGAACTGCTGGCAATGCCTATGCCGGCCATCTTCAAATTGGTGCCCGGTATTTTCGTAATACTTGGCGTTTCCACCTCCATACTTCCTTTATGCTCAGCAGAATTGTTTGATTTCCCCGTAGCCGAATTCGTTTCCTGAATAATGATAGTCAGGGTATCGCCCACATTGCGCGCACGTCTCCCGTCATACAATGGCCGATCATTCAGGCCTGGCTGAAAGATACCCCCGTTATCAGCCATGCTCCTGTTCTCGGGCGCACGTGCAGTCATCGGCTGATGAATACTGGTCGAGGGAGGTGTCGCACACCCCGCAAGAATCAACATCAGTCCACATATAATCCGGTTAGTCATGTTCCGCATCGCACACCTCGCTCAGCTTACATCTGGGATAATTTTTGCAGCATCTGATCTGAAACCGTAATTGCCTTGGAATTAATTTCATAGGCTCGTTGCGTCTGTATCATATTAACCAGCTCTTCAACCACATTCACATTGGATGTCTCCACATAGCCCTGATTCAGCAGTCCGGCACCATTAAGGCCAGGCACATTGATATTAGGTGTGCCGGATGATGCCGTTTCCATAAACAGATTTTCGCCTTGGCTTTGCAGCCCCGCCGGATTCATAAAGACTGTCAATTGCATACTGCCAATCTGCACCGGAGCCGCCACACCGGGCTGGGTCACCGACACCGTACCGTCGCGGGCGATGGTGACACTGGTCGCATTAACTGGGATGGTTAATGTCGGCTGTACGACAAAACCATTGGATGTCACCAACTGCCCCTGGAAGTCAGTCTGAAATGATCCGCTTCGTGTATAAGCCATTGTTCCGTCTGGCATTAACACTTGAAAAAACCCCGCACCCTGTATTGCGATATCAAATTGATTGCTGGTTTGCTGCAGGTTGCCCTGAGTTTGAATGCGCTCTGCGGCGGTTGGGCGCACGCCGGTACCAATCTGCAACCCGGATGGAATCTGGGTCTGCTGCGAAGATTGCGCACCAGGCTGGCGTACATTCTGGTACAACAAATCCTCAAACACCGCACGGGAACGTTTAAAACCGGCGGTGCTGACGTTCGCAAGATTGTTCGAAATTACATCCATCTGGGTTTGCTGGGCTTCCAGCCCCGTTTTAGAAATCCACAAGGAACGTATCATGGTCGCTATCCTTTCAAAATTTATGTGAGCGCAATCAATCGCGCCGAAATCAAGCGTTCATACTCAGCAGTTGGCTGGCCTGCTTGGCATTATTGTCAGCGCTTTGTAGCATCTTCATCTGCATATCAAACTGCCGTGCCAAAACGATCATGTTAACCATAGCTTCCACTGTTTTCACATTACTGCTTTCCAAATTGCCAGGCACTACCGATACTCCGGCCTCAGCTACAGCAGGTTTACCGTCCTTGGTGCGGAACAAACCGTCATCACCGCGTACCATTTGATTTTCTGCCGGATTAACCAGTTTAATTCGCCCAACCACCACAACCTGATTGGGAGTCTGCCCACTCGGTACGGTAGATACGGTACCATCCTTGGCTATAGTCACTTCGGTATTAGGCGGGATAGTAATTGGCCCGGTATCACCAATCACATTCAAACCGGAACGGGTCTGCAGAATACCTTCGGGCGTAACCTTGAAGCTGCCATTTCGAGTATAAGCCTCGCCGCCATTTTCCAACTGGACAGCAATCCATCCTTTACCATGTACCGCAATATCCAAGCTACGCCCGGTTGGCTGCATTCCCCCCGGTGAAAAATCTGCACCGGCCGTGGAATCCACCACAAAAGTTCGCGTCGGCAGACCGCTACCCACCAGCGGTACTGCGCGAAATGCATTAATGGCAGCGCGATAACCGGGCGTATCAACATTGGACAAATTTTGTCCCACCGCCGCCTGCTGTTGCAGAATATGCGATGCTCCGGTCATTGCGGTATAAATAAGCCTGTCCACTTTCTTCCCCCCCGTTATCCGGTAATCAGAAAATTACTTAACGCAAGCTGGTAATCGTTTGCATCATTGCATCCTGCGTTTTGATGGTTTGCGCATTAGCCTGATACACACGTTGCGCCATAATCATATTTACCAACTCGGCGGTTAAATCCACATTGGAATCTTCCACTGCATTTGACTGTATCGTGCCTAAACTTGAAGTACCCGGTGTACCCACCAATGGCTGACCGGAACCTGTGGAACTTGCCCACTCATTACCACCCAATGGCTGCAAACCCTGTGGATTAGCAAAATTAACAAGTAAAACCTGCCCCAGCGCCTTGGATTGTCCATTGGTATAACGTCCCAGAATAATTCCATCGGCACTTGTACTAAATCCGCTCAACTGACCGGATGTAAACCCATCCTGAGTCAATTGATTCACTGCAAATGGCGCACCAAACTGCGTAGTGATACTAAAATTGAATGTCAATGGCTGGGGCGTAGTAGCCCCAGTCGCATAAACAATACCACCCGTTACCGCTATATTCCCTGATGCCGGGGAAGTTAGCACGCCAATTGAACTAAAGGTCAAAGAGGGCGATGTTCCCAACAATGTATTGGCCGCAGTCGCAGCGGTTCCATCCAGACCCAGGCCATCTACGGTCATATGGACATCCCAAGTATTCAGGGTCGCATTTTTAACAAAGTATTGATTGGCAATATGGCTATTACCCAAACTGTCGTACAACGTCAATGCAGTCGAACTGTTATAAGATGTTGAATTAGTCGGATCAAAAACAGCCGTGGTCGGCACCGACATACGAGAATCCAGATTCACACCAACTGAAGACGAGGTACTCGGCTGGGGCAGAATAGACGCTGTAGACAATTGCAGTGGCACTGCACTACCCAGTGAAATGGCCCCCGTCAGCGGATTAGCCGAAAAACCGCTTAACTTATGTCCCAGTGAGTTCACTATATATCCGTCCTTGTCCAATTGAAATTGGCCATTCCGACTGTAAGTTATCGAGCCATTGTTATCCATTTGATAAAACCCCTGGCCATTAATCGCCATATCCAGCGGATTATTGGTGACGCTGGTATTTCCTTGCCCAAATTGCTGAGCCACCGAAACCTTGGTGCCAATTCCCACTGCTGCAATTCCTCCCGAACCGCCTACCGCACTGGAATACACATCGGCAAATTGTGCTTGCGATTGCTTGAACCCGACTGTATTCGCATTGGCAACATTATTACCAACTACGTCCAAATTTTTAGCAGCGGCATTTAATCCACTTAATCCTTGTTGAAATCCCATGACATTCTCCTTAAGTTAGATAATTTGCTTCACTGCTGACATCTCAACATTACCCGCAGTGCCAACATTCAAGGTTGCTCCATTTACGCCCGGTGTAACGGCATTAACTATGCCGAAGGTCAACGTATCAACGCTGGTCTTTTTACCGTCCACTACCGCTTCTGCCGAAAATTTATACGTTCCATTTGCGGCAGATGTACCCAAATCTGTCTGACCATCCCATGCCAGCGGTATCACACCCACCTTTTGCGGACCCATTTTCAATGTGCTCACAATATTACCCGCGGCATCCTGCACAAAAATCTTGACACTATCTGCCGGTTTGGTCAGTTCAATTCCGGCAATTGCCTTACCGTCTTTCAAAGCAATCTCTGATCCAGGAATCAAAACCCCATGGCCTATCATGCTGGTAGCGGCTACCGACTGCCCAACCGACATATTGTCGCTTAAAGCCTTCAAGGTGGCATTGAGCTTATCGATACCGCTTACCGTGCTGAGTTGCGCCATCTGCGATGTCACCTGCGCGTTATCCATTGGATTCAACGGATCCTGATTTTTCATTTGGGTGACTAACAATTTTAAAAATCTGTCCTCCGTGGCAGCGACGCTGCTTTCAGAACTTGACGTTGAATTTTTCTTGGCATTGATTGAAGCAATCAATGCCTCTGCAGAACCGGTATCCTGAGTTGCGCTAATCATGATTTATCCTTTCGTTACTGGCCGATAGACAGCGTTTTGAGCAACAAACTCTTGGAGGTATTCATCACCTCCACGTTATTTTGATAGGAACGCGAAGACGAAATCATGTTCACCATCTCTTCCACCACATTGACATTGGGCAGCGTGACATAACCCTGCTCATTGGCCATAGGATGTTTAGGGTCATACATCACTTTCATTGGCGAAGCATCTTCCACCACATCTGCCACTTTCACACCGGTACCACTCCCTCCCCCCATCGGCGTGGCACTGAACAACACCTGCTTGGCACGATAAGGCTGACCGCTTGCACTGGTCGTGCTATCGGCATTGGCCAGGTTACTGGCCACCACATTCAAACGCTGCGCCTGTGCAGTCATTGCAGAGCCTGAAATATTGAAAATATTAAATAGCGACATGATGATTATCCTTGTAACGCGGTTAATACATTTTTGATCTGGTTATCCACAAATTTCATGCTGGCTTCATAACGCAAGGCGTTGTCGGCAAATTGCGCACGCTCAACATCCATATCCACCGTATTACCGTCCGCGCTGGGCTGTATCACATTACGGTACATGACCGGTGCACCCATTACACTTGCACCTGTGCCACCGCTCAAGTGATTAGACACGGTCCCCGCCAATTGCAGCTTCGGGCCGTTACCCGATAACGCACCCTGCAACGTCTTGGCGAAATCAATATCCCTCGCCTTATAATTAGGAGTGTCGGCATTCGCTATATTGGAAGCAATAAGTTCCTGACGCGCCGAACGCAAATTCAACACGGTTCGATTAAACTGTAATTCGCCGTCAATTTTGCTGACCATACTGTTAACCTCCTTCATTACTTTTATACTTCTTCCATGGCGCACATATTAATCACCTATGCGCTATGGCTATTGAACGAATAAACACGGAAAACCACCTTAGTTTCCCCGATATAAAAAATAGAAAAACCGGACATCATGACCTCATTCAAAAAAATAGACTGCAAAAACATTAAGTAAGGTGTAAATTGGAACCTGAAGTATCATGAACAATACCCGCAATCTGAAATTTACTCCTGCTAGTATCCCAATCAGCCCATCCCGCCGCATGCCAATTTCATGATGTAAAAAATTCTTGACGGATATTTCAAAAATGGACGAGAACGCCATGTCACCCGATCCGGCAACCCAAAAATCCGGTTTGCATCCGGATATATTGAAGCTGGGCGTAGTGAGTTTTTTGACTGACCTGAGCTCTGAAATGATTTTTTCCGTTTTCGCGATTTTCTTTACAACCATCGCCGGAGCATCGGCCGCTTTACTTGGCATAATCGAAGGACTTGCCGACTTGTCCGCTTCCTCGCTGAATTACCTGGCCGGCTGGCTATCGGATCGAACCGGAAAACGCAAAGCCTTTGCTTTAGCCGGATATGGTTTCTCCGCACTGGCAAAAATCATTTTATTGATTACCAGTTCAATCGTTGGGCTCGGACTATTTCGCGTCATCGAGCGGCTGGGTAAAGGCTTTCGCGGGCCGCCACGGGATGCCTGGCTTGCAGCGGTATCCAACCAAGGCTCACGGGGCTATTCATTCGGCGTACACAAGGCGTTCGACAAGTCCGGAGCCGTTCTTGGCCCGCTGGTGGCGTACGGTCTGCTTTCATGGTTTGGGGACGGAGCTTCGACGTACCGGATCCTGTTCTGGGTCGCGCTCATTCCCGCATTGCTCGGCGTTGTCGTCTTGAGTTTCATCAAAGATCAGCCGGGAGTTCAGCATCGGCGCGAGAACATGTTCGGAACCTGGGCAATGCTTAGCCCGGAATTCAAACGCTACCTCGTTGCGGCAGGCATTTTTTCGCTGGCCTATTTCAGTTTCGGTTTTTTGCTATTACGTGCACACAGCGTCGGCTTCTCCGCCAAAGACATCGTGCTACTTTATGCTTTGTTCAATATTGCATTCGTTGTTACATCACCGCTGATCGGCAAACTCGGCGATAGCTTTGGAAGGGCGCGGATAATCATGCTGGGTTATCTGATCTATCTATTGATGAGCCTGGGCTTCGCATTCGCAACCACGCAATGGCAAATCATTGCTCTGTTCATCACCTACGGCGTGTTTTATGCGATAGACGAAGTCCAGAACAAAGCGTTTATTGCGGATATTGAGTTGGAACGGCGCGCGTCTGCCATTGGTCTTTACAATTTTGTGACCGGCCTGATCTACCTACCTGCATCGCTAATAGCCGGCGCGTTATGGCTGCTGCATCCGTCCGGCGCGTTCATTATGGCCGCATGTCTTGCCTTTATTGCACTGGCGACATTCCTGTTTCTGCGCCCGGACAAAAAATGCTGTTCTGACACATCCCTGCCAAACGCCATTGATTAATTCCGGGAATCCGACTTTTAGTGCATCAGGCCGATTACGGTATGAAATAAAACGTAACCACCGGAATGCCGTTTAAATGACAACCACTGCTCACTTATCCAATCCGAATTCCTGAATCTTGCGCGTCATCGTGTTGCGCCCCATGCCCAACAGCATAGCGGCTTCTATACGCCTGCCATCGGTATGTTTCAGAGCCTGGGTAATAAGCGTACATTCAAACTGTCGGCTTAAATTGCTGAATATATTTTGATCACCGCGTTGCAATGCAAGCGCAACCTGCAAACCCAGTTCATACCGCCAATCATCGGTCGGAGCATCAGTCACGGCGGATGCTTCACGCCATTCGGGTGGCAGATCGGCAATTTCTATCTGTTGCGATGGCGTCATGACAGTAAGCCAGTGACAGAGGTTTTCCAATTGCCGCACATTGCCGGGAAAATTCTGCGTGGCAAGATAATTCAATACGTCCTCGCTGAAAGTCTTTTGTCCGACATCAAGTTCAGCGGCTTTCTTTTGCAAAAAATACTTCGCCAACAACGGAATATCTTCACGCCGTTCACGAAGTGGCGGCAACCGCAGACGAATAACATTGAGGCGGTGAAATAAATCTTCACGAAACAAACCTTCTTTTACCCGCTCATCCAGATTCTGGTGCGTGGCGGCAATGATGCGCACATTGGTTTTAATCGGCTGGTGTCCGCCAACACGATAATAATTTCTGTCCGACAGCACGCGCAATAAACGTGTCTGCAACTCGGCCGGCATATCGCCGATTTCATCAAGAAACAGTGTGCCGCCCTCTGCTTGCTCAAAACGACCACGACGAGCGGCGGCTGCGCCGGTGAAAGCACCGCGCTCATGGCCGAACAATTCCGATTCAAGCAAATCTTTTTGAATAGCCGCAGTGTTAATGGCAATGAACGGTTCATTGGCGCGCGGACTGTGACGATGCAACGCACGGGCCACCAGTTCCTTGCCGGTACCGGATTCGCCGTTAATGATGACCGTTGCATGAGAATGCGCGAGCCGCCCAATAGCACGAAACACTTCCTGCATCGCAGGAGCCTGCCCCAGAATATCAGGCTCGGTCGCGTCTGATTGATCTTCGGCAGGCGCGTCGGCACGCACGCTTTGTTCCAATGCGCGACGTATGAGTGCAACAGCCTGATCGACATCAAACGGTTTGGGCAGATACTCAAATGCTCCGCCTTGAAAAGCCGTCACCGCGCTTTCCAAATCGGAATAAGCAGTCATGATAATGACTGGTACATTCGGATTTTTTTCCCGAATTTTTTGCAAAAATTCCAACCCGGAACTGCCGGGCATGCGGATATCGCTGATAACGATTTGCGGCATACCGTGCTGCAACGCAGCCAGAGCCTCATCGGCCGAGGTGAAACTTGTAAACTTGATTTCCGAACGTACCAAGGCTTTTTCCAGAACCCAGCGTATGGAACGGTCATCGTCAATAATCCAGACAGGTTTCATATTGTCTCTCATTTCATTCACTTTATTTTAGAGGCAACATGACGGTAAAACGGGTGCATCCCGGCTCACTGTCAAACTCTATCCCGCCCCCATGCTGGCTGACAAAATCCTGCGCTAACGTCAATCCCAAACCATGACCATCATCGCGCCCGGAGACCAGTGGATAAAAAATCTTGTCGTGCAAATGTGCGGGAATACCCGGACCATTGTCAATAACCTGCACACTCACCGCCAAGCGATGACGTTTCTTCATCAATGTTACCTTGCGCGAAATGCGTGTGCGTAACACAATATTCCCTTGCCCCTGCATGGCCTGCACGGCATTCCGCACAAGATTCAAAATTACCTGGATAAGCTGCTCTTTGTCACCCGCAAGCATCGGCAGGCTAGTATCATAATCACGCTGAATAGTCAGACTGTTGGGAAATTCGGCCAGTACAACACTGCGTACACGCTCAAGCACCTCATGAATATTAAGAGAGCTGAAATTGGGCTGATGTTGCGGCGTGAGTAATTTTTCCATCAGCGAAACCAAACGGTCCGTTTCCTGAATAACAACTTGCGTATATTCACGCAAACCGGGTTTCTCCAATTCATGCTCCAGCAATTGTGCTGCACCCCGTATGCCACCCAGCGGATTCTTGATTTCGTGTGCCAGATTCCGTAACAGGAGGCGATTGGATTGAGTCTGATCCAGCATCTGTTCTTCGCGAGCCAACTTCAACGAACGATCAATGGGATGAAATTCAAGCAGCAAATATTTGTTTAACTGGAGTGGCGTGGCAGTACAGCGCAAATGCAATCTGCCCTGCAACGGAATACCCAGCGTAAGATCATGCTCGATATAGCTGGCGTTATTGGTCAATGCATGCTGTATTGCAGCATCAAGTTGCTCGGTTTGCACAAACACGTGTTGCACCGGACGACCGATCAGGCTTTTACTGCTTAATGCAAACAAATTTTCTGCAGCCGGATTGATATATGCGATATGTAACTGCCCGTCGAGCAAAATAACCGCAGTGGCAAGATGCTCGAATGTGGGTAAAAAGGTGTCGGCTACCAGCATGTTCACTTTTTAAAACAATTACACTCAGGTTTGATTCCAAGGCTTGCTGAAGAAAAATCCATCACCTGCCCGGATGCACAATTGAACGATCCATACAGGTAACAATTTTATCGGGTTTATCCGCAAAATAACCGGGGAAACGCAGATTTATTCAGCTTTGTCGTTCCCGCGAAAGCGGGAATCCAGTCGAATCAAGTGGCTGGATTCCCGCCTACGCGGGAATGACGAATTAATCTGAGTTTCCTTAAAAGTTATAAGCGCGTTCGCCGTGCGTTGTCGTATCCAATCCCTCACGCTCTTCTTCTTCCCTCACCCGTAAGCCAATGGTTTTATCCACGATTTTATAGCAAATAAAAGCAACCACACCTGACCAGGCTATCGTGGTAAGTACGGCTTGCGCTTGCACCCACACTTGCCCGCTGATAGTAGTATCAATAACCGTGTTATTGACATAATCAGCTATGCCGGTACCACCCAAACTCCAGGTATTAAACACACCGGTAAGCAATGCGCCCAAAATACCGCCGAAGCCGTGAATACCGAATACATCCAGCGCGTCATCCGCCCCCAACAATTTCTTGAGACCGGTGACCCCCCAGAAACAGGCAAAGCCAGCCAGCGCGCCGATAATCAGCCCGCCACCCACGCCCACCCAACCGCAAGCGGGGGTAATCGCAACCAGCCCCGCAACCGCGCCGGAAACCGCACCCAACATGGAAGGCTTTCCCTTCAGCATTTTTTCAGCCAGCGTCCAGGTGAGCGTAGCAGCGGCAGCAGCAGCCAGCGTATTGATAAAAGCCAGTGTAGCTGTACCCGAAGCTTCAAGTGCCGAACCGGCATTGAAGCCAAACCAGCCAACCCACAACAGGGATCCCCCTATCATGGTCATCACCATATTGTGCGGCGCCATCGGCTCTCTGCCATAACCGATACGCTTGCCAACCAGAAAAGCGCCAACCAAGCCCGCAACAGCCGCGTTGATATGCACCACCGTACCACCGGCAAAATCCAATGCACCCTTCTGGAACAGCCACCCGGCTGCGGCCGTAGCAGTATCAGCCGCAGCTTGGGTAGTGTAGGCATCCGGCCCCATCCAAAACCAAACCATATGTGCAATCGGCAGATAAGCAAATGTAAACCATAGCGCGGAAAATAACAGCACAGCGGTAAATTTCATCCGCTCGGCGAAAGCCCCCACAATCAGCGCAACGGTAATGGCGGCAAAAGATGCCTGGAAGGCCACGAAAATAAACTCGGGAATAACCACCCCTTTGCTGAAGGTTGCCGCATTGGCCACCATGCCGGTGGTGGGATCAAATATTCCTTTCAAAAACAACCGGTCAAATCCGCCTATAAATGCGTTACCCTGCGTGAATGCCAGCGAATAACCGTATATCACCCACAACACGACAATCAGCGCGAATATGGCGAACACCTGCATCAAAATAGACAACATATTCTTACTGCGTACCATGCCGCCGTAAAATAATGCAAGGCCGGGAATAGACATCATAATAACCAGCAAGGTAGCCGTCAGCACCCACACCGTATCCCCCTTGTTAGGAGTTATTGCAACAGCAGCATGTGTGGTTGCCGCTTCGGCTGGTTTCATTGCTTCAGCAACCACAGAGGTTTGCGTCGGGGTTACTGTCATCGCTGCCGCTGAAGCTGCCTCCTCTGCATATGCCGGAGCTACCAACCCGTACAGCACACCCAATAACGAGAAAAGTACAAAAAGTTTTTTCATGGTGCTCTCCTTATAATGCCTCTGCGCCAGTTTCACCGGTACGAATGCGAATAACCTGCTCAATATCATGAACAAATATTTTACCGTCACCAATATTGCCGGTATATGCAGATTTCTCGATTGTTTCCAGCACCAGTTCCAGCGTTTCGCTTTTAACGGCGGCTTCAATCTTGACCTTGGGCAAAAAATCCACCACGTACTCCGCACCACGATACAGCTCGGTATGTCCCTTTTGCCGACCAAAACCTTTCACTTCTGTAACCGTGATGCCCAGTATACCAATCGAAGTCAGAGCCTCCCGTACTTCGTCGAGTTTAAACGGCTTAATAATCGCGGTAACCATCTTCATCATTATCACTCCTCGTATTAAGTTGGACGTAGACAACATTATTTAAAACCAACCTAATCCAAGCATTTTCCATGCCAACAAAATTATCAAACAAAAACAATATGTTGATAAAAAATTTTGGCGGAATTAAAAATTCATGAACCAATTTCATCCATCTGCCAATATGCAGCGCACCAATTGGGTGAGTAATATTGCGCGTACAGACGAAATGAAATTTACGATACAAAAATCAAATCATCACCCATCAATAAAATGGCGTGACTATTTAAATTTCAGGGAAGTGTTAAACAGGGAAATACAAACTGATATTGAATGACCGATTCGATCGGAATGACGCAACCTTTTTGCATGGGGTGTACTACTTGGATTTCAAGCGTTTAAATTCCTCTGCCGCTTGCCACAAATACCACGTAGCCGTTGAGCGATAAGGACTCCATGCCAACCCGATTCTGGATAATTCTTTTGGCGCAGGCGGCTTGGGCAGCGACTTCATCGCCCGCCACCCTTCACGCACCCCCAGATCACCAACAGGCAAAACGTCGGGGCGTTCCAATGTAAAAATAAGCAACATCTCTACCGTCCAGCGGCCAATTCCACGCAATGAAACCAGCCGTGAAATCAGTTCTTCATCCGCCATTGCCAGCGCGGCACTTCTGCCGGGCACCACCCCATTCAAAGCACCTTCCGCGATCCCGCGAATTGTCACCAGCTTGGCCGCAGAAAGACCACAAGCACGTAACAAGTTTTCGTCGGTCGCCAGAATATTCGTCGGCAAGGGAAAGGATACATTCGGATAAAGCGCCAGAAATCGATCAAGGATTGCTTTGGCGGCCCGCGCATGCAGTTGCTGGTAGGCGACCGCCCTGATCAATGCTTCATAGGGTTCACGTTCCGGTTTCGGCTGCAATCCACATCGACCAATACGGCTAATCAAATTTGTCCAATCCGGATCCAAAGCTGCCAAATGCGCAACTGCGGAACTGAATGGATCACTGAATGGATCAACCGTGTTAACGGTGTTTATTATCACTGTCATAAAATCTGAACGGCATATTGATCCATTCGCAGCCGGAGACGGGGTGATATTGTCTCCATACAATCTATACCCGAATCGCGATCAAATCACCACCCCGACTCGCGCTCCGGCGTTGCCGTAATCTTGTGGATGCTCAAATCCGAACCATTGAATTCTTCTTCTGCACTGAGTCGTATACCGACAGTTTTCTTCAAGACGACATAAACTAAAAAACCGCCGCAAAATGCAATAACAACCCCCAACAGTGTGCCACTTATTTGTGCCCCCAGGCTGATTCCGCCCAACCCTCCCAGTTCCTTTAATCCGAAAATACCGGCCGCGATTCCGCCCCATGCGCCGCATACACCATGAAGCGGCCAAACGCCAAGCACATCGTCAATTTTCCAACGATTCTGCGTTAGCGTGAACAACCCCACAAACAATCCCCCGGCAATGCCGCCGGTCAACAATGCACCCAATGGGTGCATTACATCCGAACCGGCACATACGGCCACTAAGCCAGCCAGCGGGCCGTTATGCACGAAGCCGGGATCGTTCCTTCCCACAAAAAGCGCAACTAATGTGCCGCCCACCATCGCCATTAGCGAGTTCACTGCAACCAGACCGCTAATTTTGCCTATTTCCTGAGCAGACATGACATTAAAACCAAACCATCCAACGGTAAGTATCCATGCACCCAGCGCAAGAAAGGGAATACTGGAAGGTGGATGCGCCGCGATGCGCCCTTCCTTGGTATAACGCCCGCGCCGCGCACCTAGCAGTAAAACAGCCGCAAGTCCTATCCACCCCCCTACCGCATGCACCACCACGGAACCCGCAAAATCGTGAAACTCCGCACCAAAATTGGTTTGCAGCCAATTCTGTATACCCAAACGGTGATTCCATGCGATACCCTCAAAAAAGGGATATACAAAACCAACCAATAGAAAAGTGGCGACCATTTGCGGATTAAATTTGGAGCGCTCAGCCACGCCCCCGGAAACAATGGCGGGAATTGCCGCAGCAAAAGTCAGCAGAAAGAAGAATTTAATGAGGTCGTAGCCATTTTTCTGGGCCAACTGTTCCGCATCGGTAAAAAAATTGACTCCATAGGCGATGCCATATCCGATAAAAAAATAGGCTAACGTGGAAATGCCAAAATCAGTAAGGATTTTCACCAACGCATTCACCTGGTTTTTTTTGCGAACCGTACCCAGCTCAAGAAATGCGAATCCGGCATGCATCGCAAGCACCATAATCGCACCAAGCAAAATAAACAACGCATCACTGCCCATTTTCAGGCTTCCAATATTTTCCATTCCTTACTCCATGTATGAACCATGCGTAAAACATAAGCAAATTTCGCTCCAACTTTTTTGTTTATTGATTTTCATAAATATTTACATGAAATATATCTTTACGTACAAATATACTCACCAATTTGGTGCGCCATTACCTTGCTTCCGCTTCATTTTGGCGCATCACTCTGAAATGACCATATTATGATTTCCAGCCATTTAAAAATTTTTCCAGCCAAAAGATACCAACCATGGTCTTACTGTCATTGATTTTTCCTTGCCTTATCCAATCCAGCGCGTCGGACAGTGACAATTCAAATACTTCAAGAAACTCACCTTCATCCAGCTGCCTGCCTTGATAAGTTAAACCTTGCGCCAAAAAATATTCCATGCGTTCATCAGCAAAACCGATACACGGCCAAGCAGTGGTCAAATGCGTCCACTGACTGGCAATGTAGCCGGTTTCTTCCAGCAATTCACGTTGTGCGGTAAGTAAAATATCTTCGCCATATTCAATTTTTCCAGCCGGCAACTCGATAAATTCACGTTGCGGCGCATAACGGTATTGCCTCTCCATTATCAGGTCGCCATTATCCAGTATGGCCAACACCGCCACCGCGCCGGGATGGACTATGTGTTCGCGCATGCTCACACTGCCATCCGGCAACCGCACGCTATCTTTAAATACCTTGATGAAATCACCTTCGTACACTGCCACCGAATCGAGACACGTTTCTTTTAAATCCATTGAAGCTCCCTAAATTTTATCAACCAGAACGGAAGGGCTTACCCAGCATTGCCTTAGTTTAAACACAATTTGGCGAACGCTCTGCTGAAAGCATTTATTTACCTGAAGCAAACAAGGCAGATCCGCGCAGAACACTTCACGATATTTTATTGGATCAGCTATACTTAAACACGAAATTTATACTTCGCAAAACCCCTCCTAAAACCCGGTTTTTATCCAATATCAAATGCAGAAATTTTGTAGATATCAACGAACATGATGACGTACCCTGAAATTGTTTTCATGGCTTGCATTCCAGCACGCATTGAATTTTCAAAAAAACATCTCGGATTCAAATCCATCTGACTATTTGGTGCAATTTCAGCCTGACCCCGCGCATTTGCTTTCCCGAAAAGAGTTCAACAAGTGTTCCCTAATCAGCCCGGTAGCTCAATCATTAAGCGCATACTCAAGTTTTTTGCCATTGCTGTTCTTGTCTTGATTTTTATTGCGCTGGCTCTTGCTGCCTTCCTCATTTATCGGGAAACAGAAACCTCTGCATACCAAGCGGAACAATTGGCAAAACTGGCCCGCGATCTTCACTGGGAAATAAAAAACGGCCCGAATGGCGGCTTACAATTACCTCAATCCGGGCCATACGATTTGCGCCTTGGATATAGTCGATTGCCCGAATTTATTCAAAAACTGAATGAACGCGGCTTCCATGTGCATGCCCAGGCAAAAATTTCCCCGCGCATGGAAAAGTTGGTTGCACGAGGACTATTTGTACCCTACCGGGAAAAATCCCAGATCGGCCTCAAAATTATAGATAGCACCGGCCAGCCACTGTACCGTGCTGTTTTTCCATCCCGGATTTATGAAAACTTTGAGTCGGTTCCATCACTGATAACAAACAGCCTGCTGTTTATCGAAAATCGTGAATTACTGAACGCAACGCAACCTAAAAAAAATCCGGCCATCGATTGGATTCGGCTCGGGAAAGCGGTGCTGGACAAATCAATTCAACTCGTTCGCCCCGAACACGACGTACCGGGAGGCAGCACGCTGGCAACTCAAATTGAAAAATACCGGCACTCTCCCAACGGCATGACGCTCAGCCTCGACGACAAAATTCAGCAGATTGCATCTGCCTCCGTGCGCGCCTATTTAAACGGCGAAGAAACCATGCCTGTCCGTAAACATATTGTGGTCGATTATCTGAATACGGTTCCACTTGCTGCTGCCCCGGGATTCGGGGAAGCCAACGGGTTGGGCGATGGATTATGGGCATGGTATGGCCTGGATTTCGAACAAGCCAACCGTGTTTTAAAATCCTGGTCCGCAAGCGGTACAAATCTTGCGGAGGCGGCACATTACTATAAACATGTGTTAAGTCTCATGATCGCCCAGCGCAGACCTTCCGGTTTTTTGGTCAGCGATCACAACGCGCTGAATGCACTCACCAATAGCCATCTGCGGATACTGGCGCAAGCCGGCATCATATCCCCCGACCTCAAGGAAGCCGCACTGAACATACCGCTTCATTTCCTCAATACCGCCATGCCTGAAGAAACCAAAAATTTCTCTGCCTCCAAGGCTGCCAATGCAGTGCGTGCACGCTTGGCTTCCCACATGGGACTCCGGTTATATGAACTGGATCGTCTGGATCTGTCGGTGCAAAGCACTCTTGACGGTGAGTTGCAAAAAAAGACCACCGACATCCTGCGTCAACTCAAAGACCCGGAATATGCACGCGCTGCGGGACTCTATGGCGATCACCTGCTGGGCGAAGCGGATCCGGGGAAAATCATTTACAGCTTTACACTTTCGGAATTAACGCCGCAGGGTGCAAAGTTTCGAATTCAGGCTGACAACTTTGACCAACCCTTGGACATCAACAAAGGCACCAAACTGGATCTGGGATCCACGGCAAAACTGAGAACACTAATCATCTATCTTGAGATTGTCGAAACATTGCATCAAAAATATGCCGGACTTGAACCGGATGCGCTACATAAAGAAGTGAGCGATCCCAACGATACGCTCAGCCGCTGGGCCAGCGAATACTTGTTACAAAGCACGGATAAAAGCTTGGCTACCATGCTCGAAGCCGCTCTGGAACGCAAATATTCCGCCAACCCCAATGAACAATTTTTTACGGGTGGCGGAACGCATTATTTCCAAAATTTTAACCGTGAAGACAATAAAAAAACACTGAGTGTTCGCGAAGCAACGCTCAATTCCGTCAATCTCGTGTATATCCGCCTGATGCGCGATATCGTGCGCTACCATATGCTTAACATCAAAGGCTCATCCGCCCAAATACTCAAAGATGCCGACCATCCCGATCGCGAAGCATACCTCACCCGATTTGCGGACAAAGAAGGCACTGAATTCATCAATCGCTTTTATCTCAAATACAAAAATAAAACGGGCGACGAAATTGATGAAATATTCTTCTCCAATTTTCGGCACACACCGCACCGGCTTGCCGCCGCTTACCGTTATATTCATTCCGAGGCTACGACCGATCAATTCAATACATTCATGACATCGCACCTGCCCGGCCTCCCGGGGTCGGACAAACACATTCTGAGTGACCTGTATCAACGCTATGCGCCTGGAAAACACTCGCTGGCGGACCAAGGTTATATCGCGGCGGCACACCCCCTAGAGCTATGGCTGGTGCGCTATTTAAGTAGCCACCCGAATGCAAAAATCAAGGACGCAATCCAGGCCAGTGGCGAAGAACGCGTGGCTGTCTATCGCTGGCTATTTAAAACCACCCACAAAAATACCCAAGACATCCGAATCCGCAGCCTATTGGAGCTGGAAGCTTTTCTGGAAATTCATCGCAGTTGGAAACGCCTCGGCTATCCATTCGACACGCTGGTACCCTCGTTAGCCACGGCCATCGGCAGCTCGGCCGACCGCCCCGCAGCACTGGCCGAGCTCATGGGCGTTATCCTGAATAACGGGGTACGGACACCCATGATGCTCATCGAACGTCTGCACTTCGCGGCGGACACGCCCTTTGAAACGATAGTGGAACACACGCCCGACCAAGGCGAAAAAATGTTCTCGCCCGAACTAGCAGCTGCAGTGCGCGGCGTGTTGACCGGCGTAGTCGAAAAGGGTACCGCTTCGCGGCTCGCCCATGCCTTCGTGAAAGACGATGGCACCTGGATTCAAATAGGCGGCAAAACCGGAACCGGTGATCATCGTTATGTCACTTTTTCTTCGGCCGGCGTTATCAAGGAATCCCATGCGGTTAACCGTTCCGCCACTTTTGTTTTCTTCATCGGGGATCGGTTCTTCGGGACGCTGACCGCATTTGTGCCGGGCGCGGACGCGGCCAATTTTCAATTTACCTCGGCGCTCTCAACACAAGTTTTGAAACACCTCTTGCCCACTTTAAAACCACTCATAGACAAGGCGCAACCGTTACCCGATCAAATATCCGCAAAACCAACCGTCAAACACGAAACATCAAAAAATGTGGGAGAAGATGCGGCAGTGAACTCCAGCCTGCAGCCCGTTCCGGCAGAAGATGCGTTGCCTTGATTTCGCGCAAATTTTGGGCCCCAAAGCGATAATGTATTTTTTTTGCAATTAATTTATAGAGTTAAATCATCCACATTTTTTGCTGAGGGCACACGAATCGCGCCGAATTGGATAACGCCTATCGACCACTTTCTTGCCACTGCCAGCCTGCTCTATGTTACGCTGATGGCACAAAACCGGGCAGCAGCTGTGGGTTAGGTGACTGGGTGATTTTCGAGAAGATTTACGCTTGCGACTCCGACAAATCCGGGTCGCACAATATTTCTTTGATGGGCAAAAAAATTACCCATGGTGCAAAAATTGCTGAATTTGGTCACCAATCGACTTGCCAGTTAGACTTATTTCCAAGCAATGAATTGATATCAATATTATTCACTAGAAAGGAGAAACGGTTATGAAACATCTAATAATTCCAAGCATCATTTTGCTTGCGGGGATTTCTGGGGGGGCAATGGCAGTAGACTGTACCAAC
>JBIIMQ010000054.1:0-11766 GCA_044337935.1 Candidatus Nitrotoga sp. | reverse complement strand
ACGAACGATTGGTCTATTTTAAGGAAACCGATAGGAAAATGCTTGAGATAATTCAGGCTTGAATAGCCGATACCGAAATCGTCAATCGAAATTTTTACCCCAATTTTTTTGAATTGGTTGAGTGTGGATATGGCTGCTTCAACATGCTGCATGACCATACTCTCGGTTAATTCCAATTCAAGGTAGGAGGGCGACAGTTCGGTTTCTTTTAAAACGCGGGAAATGAGTTCAACCAGATCCTGCTGTTTGAATTGGCGTGCCGAAAGATTGACAGCGATGTTTACGGGTTTGAGCCCGGCACGTTGCCATGCTTTGTTTTGTTCGCAAGCGGTACGCAACACCCATTCACCGAGCGGCACGATCAGGCCGGATTCCTCTGCTATCGGGATGAATTGGGTCGGATAAAGCAAACCTTGGACGGGATGTTGCCAGCGCACCAAAGCCTCCATGCCGGTTATTTCGCCGCTAATCATATCCACTCGCGGTTGGTAATGGAGGAGAAATTCCCGACGATTAAGCGCTTGTCGCAGATCGTTTTCCAGTGTTAACCGCTCCAGT
Organism: Candidatus Nitrotoga sp.; assembly: GCA_044337935.1. Lineage (GTDB taxonomy): Bacteria > Pseudomonadota > Gammaproteobacteria > Burkholderiales > Gallionellaceae > Nitrotoga. Next base: position 11,208 of record JBIIMQ010000054.1, on the reverse strand, counting down.
GCTTTGGCGTTCATTTCGGCGGTGCAGAATTGGGCGTTATTGCGCCCTTTATTCTTGGCCAGATATAAAGCACCGTCGGCACTTTGAAGCAGTGTTTTGGCGTCCTTGCCATCCTTGGGGTAGAGCGCGATACCGATGCTGCACGTAATGAATAGTTCGTGAGATTCAATGGTGAATGGCTCGGCCATCAGTTTGAGGATTTTTTGCGAGACCATCCAGGCTTCATCTTCTGATGCCATGTTGGGCAGAATGACAACGAATTCGTCTCCGCCCAAGCGTGCCACGGTGTCGTCCTCGCGCATGCAGGAGGTAAATAGGACGGCAACTTGTTTCAGTAATATATCGCCGGCATGATGCCCCAAGCTGTCGTTTATGTTTTTGAAATGATCAAGATCAATGAACAACACCCCTAATGAATCTTTGTGACGATGTGAGTTGGTTATTGCCTGGGCGAGTCGATCCTGGAACAGGGTGCGGCCGGGTAGTCCGGTTAAAGCATCGTGATAGGCCAGGTAATTGAGCTTGTCTTCTTTTTCAAGGAATTCCAGTGCATATGAGATATTTGCAGTGAGCTCTGTGAGTAGTTTGACTTCTTCCATATCGAAGAAATCTGGCTCCGGAGCGTAGAGAGTGAACAAGCCGACCGGGTGGTTATCTCTCATCAAGGGGAATATGCCCATGGAGCGGTAGCCACGCTGTAATGCATCTGTGCGCCAATAAACAACTCTGGGATCGGAGTCAAAGTCGTTGCAGACGATGGGCGTTTTTTCTTGTAGTGCCCGAGCCACAAGTTGCAAAGAATTTACCCCTTTGTCCTTGATATAAGTGTTAATTTTATCAAGATAACCTTCGTCAATGCCTGACCAAGCTGTAGGTGTAAATACTTCCCTGTCACGGCTCACCAATCCTATCCAAGCCATCCTGAAATGGCCTTGTTCTACTGCGATATGGCAAGTTTCGGTAAATAGCTCTTGTTGGTTTCGAATACGGACAACGGCTGCATTGATGCCACTCAAGATTCCATAAAGGCGGTTGAGTCGAATGATTTGAGTTTCCGCATGGTTGCGTTCGGCAATTTCAGCATTTTGTGCGCATACAGCCTGTTCGAGAAGCTGATTATGCTCGGCGAGGCTGTCATAGCACTCTTTTAAGCGTAGTAGGCTACGCACGCGTGCCCACAACTCGATACGATCTATTGGCTTGGTCAGAAAATCTTCTGCTCCGGCGTTCAGTCCGGCTAGCTTGGAGCTGCGGTCATCCAAGGCGGAGAGTATAATGATGGGAATATTGCGGGTAGCGGGGTTGGTTTTGAGCTTAACTGTTATATCGTAGCCGTTCATGTCGGGCATCATGACATCCAGCAGAATCAAGTCCGGTAACTTTTCCGTAGTGATTGCCAGTGCATTTGCGCCGTTACTGGCGGTGATGGTAAGGTAGCCTTCCGGTTTAAGTAGTGCCTCTAGTAGGTTTCTGTTTTTGGGTTCATCGTCCACGATCAGAATAGTCTTTTGATGGGTTGTCATGGCGGGTCCTATTCGATGTGTGGTTCGGTTGAAGAAGGTGCTGCGTCACGTTTTGCCAATTGTGCTTTGATCTCTGCCAACAATTCTTGATAGCGTAATGGCTTGGCAATATATGCGTCGCAGTCGGCGCTACGGCATCGTTCATCGTCACCTTTCATTGCCAGGGCAGTTAGTGCGATGACCGGGATGGTACGCGTGGCGAGATTTTGCTTGAGTAGTGTCGTAGCAATTAAGCCGTCCATGCCGGGCAACTGGATATCCATCAGGATTAAATCGGGCTGCTCGGTTTGTGCCAATGCCGGACCGGCTTCCGCATCCATTGCATTCAGTACGCTGTAACCTGCCTTTTGCAAGAGAAGGGTCGTCAGTTTCATATTTGCCGGGTGGTCTTCGACCACTAAAACTTTGGTCATGCCAGTCGTCCTTGCTCTGAATTATTCAACGCACGCTGTACTTCGTTGAGGAATTGCCCTTGATTTGATGCTGTTTTTTCCAAGATTTCTATTACATGGGGATTAAGCGTAGCACGATCCTTGGCGGTGATAATTAAAATCGGAATGTGTGCTGTGTCTGTGTTATTTTTAAGCGTCTGCACTACGTCAAAGCCATCTACGTCCGGCATCAGTAGATCGAGCACGACCAAATCAGGCAATAATTGATTTGCTGCTTCAATTGCTTCGCTTCCGCTATAGGCTTTGGCTACACGATAACCAATGTGTTGTAGATGAATGGTAATGATCTCCACTGTCTTGGGATCGTCATCCGCTATCAGGGCTAATTGTTCGTTTGAGCGGTTGAGCGCCATCAATGATGGTGGAATGGATGAATAGTTCGGTTTTACGGGTATTGCGGTAATCGTTTTTTCTATAGTGTTTAACGGTAACCAAACCGTGAAACAAGTGCCCTGACCTATGGCGCTTTCTACGGCCACCGTGCCGCCGTGCAGTTCAGCGAGACTCTTTACTATCGCCAAACCTAATCCGGTTCCTTCGAATTTGCGTGAGAGACTGCCATCTATTTGGCTGAACGGAGTGAACAGTAGATCAAAATCTTCACTGGCGATACCGATGCCGCTATCAGTGACGCTGATTTCAATGAAATCCATTATTTTGTCGTTATGCCAAGGTAGGCTCATGCTTGCCCATCGACCGGTTAGTTGACCGGCTTGAGTGTGCGCTACACGGCGGGCTCGCAGGATTACATTGCCGTCTTTGGCGGTGAACTTGATTGCATTTGAGAGCAGGTTATATACGATTTGTTTTATTTTTCGCGCGTCTGCCTGGATACTGTCCAGCCCTTCGGCAATTTCCAAATTGAGATGGATGCGCTGGGCGGCAGCTTTTTCTCTGATCATGGACAGGCTGTTGGAGAGCAACGAAGCCAGATCGACCGGCTCCAGATGGAGAGCCATTTTGCCTGCCTCTACCTTTGATAGATCCAGAATGTCGTTGATCAGGGATAATTGGTGTTGGCCGCTACCCAAAATGTCTATAATGTAGCCGCGTTGTTCGTCTGTCAAGTCGCCAATCAGTCCGTCTTTAAGTACTTCTGAAAAGCCGATAATGGCATTAAGCGGTGTTCTGAGTTCGTGCGACATGGTTGAGAAGAACTCAGATTTCATCCGATTGGCAGCCTCCAACTCAATGTTTCGTTGTTGTACTTGCTCGTGTTTTTTCTGTGCTGCTTCTGTTTGTTTCCTGATAGTCAAATCTCTTGTCACCACAATGTGAAGCTGTCCTGTATGGAATTGGAATTCACGTGTTTTGAATTCCAGGGGGAATTTTGTGCCGTCTTTGCGTACACCCCCCCTTCTCTGCTCGATCCGGAAGCCGTGGGTTTGTTTAACTGCAAATAATGTTCAAGAGAATTATTACGCTGATCTTGGCTTGATCCTTGCAATAGCAAGTTGGCATTTTTACCAATCATCTCGTGCTTTGTGTAGCCAAAAATTTGCTCTGCGGCTGGATTGAAGATTTCGATCTCCCCGCCTTCGTTAATGGTAATGATACCTTCATCCACATTGTCCAGTACCGCACGGGTACGCGCTTCATTATCACGTGCCTGGTCGATGACCTTTATCAAGTTGTCGTGAATTTCCTTCAGGGCTTTCATCAGCTGACCAATTTCATTGGTTGAATGGATTTTGATAGTTTGTGTCAAATTGCCTGCAGCAACGCCCCGAGCAATCTTTACTACGTCCTCCAGCGGTCGAGAAATGGCACGAACAAGAATAAAACCAATCCAGACAGCAAATCCCAAGCCAATGATAGCCGTAGTGATAATGGTGTTGCGGATAATGTCATAGAGGTGTTGCGTCGCCTCATATTCTTGTTTGGCTACATTTAGTTGCAGTGCACTTAGCGCTTTGATTCCTTTTGCAACTGGCTCATAAAGAGGCCGAATATATTCCACATCAATTTGGCTCGTTTTCTTTAAGTCGTTTGCCCGTAAAGCGATTGCTGCAGAATTTAAACCCTGAGTAACGAATTTTTGACGGTCACTGGCAAATTGAGCCGCCAGTATTTTTTCTTCAGGTGTTAGATAGGTGGCCATGTAAGCAGCCCAAACCTTGTCAATTTTCGTTAGATTTTTTTCCAGCTTTGCAATATTAGAGGCTATTTCATCGGGTGTTTGCGCCACCAAGCTTGCTGTAATGGCAATACGACTTTGCAAAATCAGTGATTCAATCTCGGTTAATTGGTCGAGTGCAATGATGCGATCCTCATAAACAGTTTTGAGACTGTCTTTCGCTGTGCTCATTCCAAATAAAGAGACTGACTCAATTCCCAACAGGGTGACTGCTATGAGAAAAAAATTAACGATCAGGCGCGATTTAATGGATAGGTTTTTAATCATGTTTTTTCACCCCCCAACAAATTTGATATGTTGCAGTTTGAGCGAAATGCCGGATGCCGATGATTTAGCCGGAGCGCGTGCTGTGATGTTTCATAACGCTTTGTTCCGGGCGAGTTTGGCTATTGAATTTTGGCTAGACTAGATTGGAATAGCCAATAATTGAATTGCCAACTTAACTTTGCAGGTCGCCGCACAATCAGGGGCGTCGCCAAACTTGTTACTGATCGGGCTTGGATTGGTATACAAGCTGCCCATTAACCAAGGTGTAGCGCACGCGACCTTGTAATTCCATACCGGTGAATGGTGTATTTTTACCCTGACTCTTCAATGCTGATGGCCCCACCTTCCAGTAAATTTCGGGGTCGAACACGCATACATCGGCAGTGGCTCCAATAGAGAGGTGGCCCGCGTTCAGGCCTAATATGCGCGCGGGCTGTTGTGTGATCTTGGCGAGTCCGTCAGCGAGTGTGCGACGGCTTTGCTTTGCCCATTTGAGAGTGAGTGGTAGCAGTAATTCCAGTCCGGTCGCGCCCGCTTCGGCCTCGGCAAAGGGCAGTTGTTTAGCATCTTCATCCACAGGGGTGTGATCGGAGCAGATTGCATCGATTGAGCCGTCGAGCAAGCCGGCGTGCAATGCATCGCGATCGCGCTGGCTGCGTAACGGGGGGATCAGATGGCAGTTGGCATCAAAGAATCCGATATCCATTTCGGATAGGTGTATATGGTTGGCAGATACATCGCAGGTGAGCTTTAATCCCTGTTGTTTGGCGGCACGTATTAGAGCCACTCCTTCTGCGCTGGAAATACGACAGATGTGCAACTGTACGCCGGTTTCTCGCGCTAGTTGCAATATGGTGGAAAGTGCAATGGTTTCCGCACATGCCGGAATGGCGGGCAGGCCGAGACGGGTTGCCACTTCACCATCGTGCGCTACGCCGTTGCGCGCCAGGAAGCTGTCCTGGGGGCGTAACCAGGCACTGAAGCCAAAAGTGGCAGCGTATTGCAAGGCGCGCATTAGCACGCGAGTGTCGGTAAGTGCGGCGTCGGCTTGACTGAAGGCGATGCAACCAGCATCCGTCAGTTCAGCCATTTCGGTAAGCTCTGTACCTTTCAGCCCGTAGGTTAGTGCGCCGACCGGGTAAACACGTGCCTTATTCAGGGTTCGGGCGCGGTGCTTAAGCATTTCTACCAGACCCGGTTCATCCAGTGGTGGATCGGTGTCCGGTGGGCATGCGAGTGTCGTGATCCCGCCGGCTACTGCCGCATCCATTTCGGATTCCAATGTGGCCTTGTATTCGTAACCCGGTTCACGCAGACGCGCGGCAAGGTCGATCAGCCCAGGGGCAACGACAAGGTCCGTTGCATCAATCACCTGCTGTGCCACAAAACTAGCCGGTGCATCGCCAATTGCAACGATCTGGCCATCTGCGATAAATAAATCGCAGCGTTTATCAAGTTGATTTTGGGGATCAATCAAATGTCCATTTTTGATATGGATGTTCATTGCCGAACTCCCGCCAAAGTACTCATCACCGCCATGCGTACCGCAATGCCAAAAGTGACCTGTGGCAAGATCACCGATTGTGTTCCATCGGCAACGCTGGAATCGATTTCCACGCCACGATTCATCGGTCCCGGGTGCATTACTATGGCATCCGGTTTGGCCCGCATTAATTTTTCCTGGGTGAGGCCATAGTATTTAAAATATTCTTGCGCGCTGGGTAACGTTGCGCCCTGCATGCGTTCGTTTTGCAGGCGCAACATCATCACTACATCCACATTTCGCAAGCCTTGCGCCATATCGTGATAGACCTGTACCCCGAGTTTGTCGACGCAGCTGGGCAGTAACGTTTTAGGGGCGATGACACGAACTTCCGGTACTCCCAGAGTGGTCAATGCATGAATTTGCGAGCGTGCCACGCGTGAATGCAGTATGTCGCCGATAATGGCCACGCGCAGGTTATGAAATTCTTTTTTATAGTGACGAATGGTGAACATGTCGAGCAGTGCCTGAGTTGGGTGTGCATGGCGTCCGTCACCGGCGTTGATGACATGAATTTCCGGCGCAACGTGCTGGGCGATAAGGTGCGCTGCACCGCTTTGTGAGTGGCGTACCACGAACATGTCGGCATGCATGGCGCATAGATTATCGACCGTATCAAGCAGTGTTTCGCCTTTGCTGGCGGAGGATGAGCCGATGTTCAAGTTAACCACGTCGGCCGAAAGGCGCTTGGCGGCAATTTCGAACGTGGTACGGGTGCGAGTGCTGTTTTCAAAAAATATGTTGAAGATGGATTTGCCGTGCAGTAATGGAAGTTTCTTGATGTCGCGCCCTTCGGCCACGTTCATGAAGGATGCTGCCGTGTCCAAAATGCCGCGCAGAATTGGTGCCGGCAATCCCTCGGTAGAGAGTAGATGCTGCAGTGCGCCTTGCTTGTTGAGTTGTGGATTATTCATGCAATTTGTTCTGTTGCGGGTTCGTCAAAATAGGCTTGCAGAATTTGCTGCGCTGAAATTTGGTCGAGCAGCGGTTTTTGTTTAATGCCATGTATTCCCATCTCTGCCAGTTGCGAGCTTGCGGCAGCAGAAGTATAGCGTTCGTCCACCAGAATGGTGGGTAAATTAAAGCGCCCCTTGAGGCGCTGAGCGAAGCGGCGACATAAGCGCGTGAGTTCGTGCGGCGTGCCATCCTCATGGCTGGGTAGTCCTACTATCAGGGCGGATGGCCCCCATTCACGGATAAGCTCGGCAATGGCAGCGAAGCGCGATCCGTTATCTTCGCCATGCAAGGTGGTTAATGGCCGTGCAGTACAGGAAATGGAATTGCCCACGGCCACGCCGATGCGCTTGGTGCCAAAATCAAATCCCAGCAAGGTGCCCTGTACTGTGAGGGCAATGCCTTCGTCAGGCATGTCCCGAATATTCCGAGAGCGATGCATAATTAACCCCTAGCAGCGCCATAGCGGCTGGTAAGCGTTCTTCTGAAGGTAGCTCGAATAAAATGTGCTCAGATGCCGGTACAGTGAGCCAAGCGTTTTGCGCTAATTCATGCTCTAACTGTCCCTGTGCCCAACCGGAATAGCCCAAGGTCAATAGCAGATTTTTGGGTTCCAGCCCCGCACCTACCGCCAGTAGAATATCTTTGGAGGTGGTCAGTCCGAGATTGTCATTGATGGACAGAGTGGATTGCCATTTTCCTATTGGTTTGTGTAATACAAATCCTCGGTCAGTTTGTACCGGGCCGCCAAAGTATACCGGTGTGCTGCTTAATTCAAATTCGCCCACAGGGATTTTAGTTTGACTGAATAATTCGCCAAGTGTGAGATTGGTCGGGCGGTTTACTATGATGCCCAATGCACCTTGCTCATTGTGTTCACAAATGTACACAAGTGTCTTGGTGAAATGGGAATCTGCCATGGCTGGCATGGCAATAAGAAAATGATGTCTGAAATCAAGTTGTGACATGGTTTCTATTGTAATCCACAAAGTCGTCTTTTGAGTCAAGAGATTTTGGGGGATAAACGGGGGCGGCTGATCGTCTCATGGTCGTCAAGGCTTGACCGTTAAAGCCCCAGTCGTTTCCATATTTCCAACGAGGGAGCAGACTGGTTAAGTGTGTAGAAATGGAGGCCGGGGGCGCCGCCAGCGAGCAGGCGTTCGCACAGTTGTGTGACAACATCAAGGCCATACGCCTGTACGGATTCGTTGTCATCACCAAAACTTTCCAACACTTTGCGTATTGAGCGAGGAATTTCTGCGCCACATGTATCCGAAAAGCGTGCCAGTTGCGAAAATTTCACGATAGGCATGATGCCGGGCACGATGGGAAGAGTAATACCCATCTTGCGGCATTCATCAATAAAACGGAAATAGCCGTCGGCGTTGTAGAAGTATTGGGTGATAGCGGAATTTGCTCCGGCCATGACTTTGCGCTTAAAGTTTAACAGGTCATCGCGTGGTGATTTTGCTTGGGGATGGAATTCCGGGTAGGCCGCAACTTCAATGTGGAAGTGTTCGCCGGTTTCGGCGCGAATGAATGATACCAAATCGTTGGCATAATGAAATTCGCCAGAAGTGGCCATTCCGGAGGGGAGGTCGCCGCGCAGTGCCACGATGCGTTTGATACCCATGTTTTTGTAGGTGTGCAAAATTGCGCGAATATTCTCACGTGTGGAGCCAACGCAAGATAGATGGGGCGCGGCTTCATAGCCGTCGGCCTTGATTTGCTGTACTGCTTCCAAGGTGCGCTCCCGTGTGGAGCCGCCTGCGCCAAAGGTGACCGAGAAAAATGCGGGCTTGAGTATGGCTAATTGTTTGCGGGTGGCGGCGAGCTTGTTGGCACCTTCCTGCGTTTGTGGTGGAAAGAATTCAAAACTGAATGAATTGGAGTTTGTCATGATTGATAATTAACAGTATGGCTATGAAACTTTTGGCCGTAGAAGTAGCGAGAGTGCGAAGGAGAGCGTGCTATATAACAAGGCTCCTATCACACCCGCCCAGAAACCGTTGACTTCGAAACCTTTTAGTACCGAGCCGGCAAACCAGAATAGTAAGCCGTTAATGACAAGGATAAACAGGCCGAGCGATAGCACGGTAACCGGTAGGGTGAGTAAAATTAGCAGGGGGCGCAAAATCGTATTGATGAGACCCAATAACAATGCCGCAATGAGTGCCGAGATAAAACCGGTCACCTGAATATCGGGTAACAAGTAAGCAACCGCCAGCAATGCCAACGCATTGGAAACCCAGATCAGCATGAGTCGCATAACGTTTTTTCCGATGTTATTTTTGGACGGGTCAGCCCCCACACTTTAATAGCGATAATGATCTGGTTTGTAAGGGCCGGCCTTGGGTACGCCAATGTAGGCGGCCTGCTGGTCAGTTAGCACGCTCAATTGTGCATTAAGTTTCTTCAATTGCAGCACCGCAACTTTTTCATCCAGATGTTTGGGTAAGGTGTATACGCCGACCGGATATTTGCCAGTGCCCTTTTCTGCTTCGCTCCACAGCTCAATCTGGGCGATAGTCTGATTGGCAAATGAGGAGCTCATTACATAAGAGGGGTGGCCTGTACCGCAACCCAGGTTTACCAAGCGGCCTTCGGCCAGCAAAATGATGCGCTTGGCAGGGTGGGCGTCTGTGGCGGGAAAAATGACGTGATCGACTTGTGGTTTAATGTTCTCCCAAGGGTAAGCTTTAAGTGAGGCAACGTCGATTTCATTGTCGAAGTGGCCAATGTTGCACACAATGGCCTGGTTCTTCATTTTCTTCATGTGCTCATGTGTAATGACATGATAGTTGCCAGTGCAGGTCACGAAAATGTCGCCGTGTTCGGCAGCGTAATCCATCGTAACAACGCGATATCCTTCCATGGCAGCCTGTAGTGCGCAAATTGGGTCAATTTCAGTCACCCAAACTTGCGCAGACAGTGCGCGCATGGCTTGTGCCGAGCCTTTTCCTACATCACCATAGCCGGCAATAACTGCAATTTTCCCCGCAATCATTACGTCAGTTGCGCGTTTAATGCCATCTACTAATGATTCCCGGCAGCCATAAAGATTGTCGAATTTGGATTTGGTAACTGAATCGTTGACGTTAATACCAGGAAATTTAAGCTCGCCGCGCTCATGCATCTGATATAAGCGGTGCACGCCGGTTGTTGTTTCTTCAGTTACTCCTTTAATTGCGGCCAAGCGCTTGGAGTACCAGTTGGGCTGTGTTGTAAGGCGTTGCTTGATTGAGGCGTATAGGAAGGTTTCTTCTTCCGATGTGGGTTTGCTGATAAGTGACGCATCAGTTTCAGCACGCGCACCAAGGTGCAACAGTAAAGTTGCATCGCCACCATCATCCAAAATCATATTGGCGTGATTGTTGTTAGGCCACTCAAAGATACGATGGGTGTATTCCCAATATTCTTCGAGCGATTCACCTTTGATCGCAAATACTGGTGTGCCTCCTGCGGCTATGGCTGCTGCTGCATGATCCTGGGTGGAATATATATTGCAGGAAGCCCAGCGTACTTCAGCGCCCAATGCTTTCAGGGTTTCAATCAGCACGGCAGTTTGAATGGTCATATGCAGTGAACCGGCGATGCGCGAGCCGCGCAATGGTTGTGTGACTGCATATTCTTCGCGAATGGCCATTAATCCCGGCATTTCAGTTTCGGCAATGGCTATTTCCTTGCGCCCCCAGGGGGCAAGATTGATGTCGGCAATTTTGTAATCAGTAAATCCGGCATTGTTAACGGTGGTCATAATGTAACTCTTCTCCATTCAAGTTAATGAATGAGCGCCGTTGCAAGATTATGTTTTCACCGTTCCAAGCCTGGCCTCATTTGCGAGGTCGCAGCGCCCCTTGGAGCGAGAGGTAGTAGCTACAACTTGTAAACACTACATACCGAGTGTTGAAAATGTTAACACAATCATGGCGGATGTTTATAGTGTGCGAAGTGAAATCTTGGCAATCGTAACGAAAAATAAAGATTTTAAAGAGGTAGAAATTTGCACCATTATGTAAGGGTGCTTAAGTCAAAATTTTTTGCTGGAAAAAAGCGAACTTGATAAGTCTGATTAGGATTGTAAATTAACCATATTGAACTTAAAAAGTTTTTAAATTTGATGCTATTTTAATGAGTGGTTTGTGTATTAAAAAGTGGTAGGGTGATAATCAAAGTTAGGAACGTCGAAGAGCAGAAAGCGAAACGAAAAATGGCATAATCTTGATCTATATCAAATCGACTTTGTATTATCCGCGTAGATTCGCGATAATTCACTGCCCGATTTTTGAATTCATAGAAATCCGTAGATTCAGGGTGTGACTGACGTGGCAT
>JBIIMQ010000166.1:0-3517 GCA_044337935.1 Candidatus Nitrotoga sp. | reverse complement strand
CTGTTTAAGATAAAACTGTTCTACTTGGGTGAGAACTTCGAGCGTGCGTTCGCGAGTGGATCCCGGCGGTAATTGGATCACGCTGATAAAGTAACCTTGGTCTTCCTCGGGCAGAAAACCGGTTGGTAAACGTGAAAACAGCCCTCCCACCGCAACCAGAATAACGGCATAGATTACAAGATAAAGCCAGGTTTTTTTCAAAACATGTCCCACGCCGGATTGGTAGCGTTGAGTTGCTTTTTTGAAAAAACGGTTGAACCAGCTAAAGAAGCCTGTGCCGGTTTTTTTCTCTTGCGCGGGTGCATGTTTCAACAATGTGGCACATAGCGCGGGGGTTAATGTTAGTGCCATCAACATCGAGAAGGCGATGGTCAGAATCAGCGTGACCGAAAATTGGCGATAAATCGCGCCGACAGAGCCGCTAAAGAAAGCCATGGGAATGAACACTGCGATCAGCACTAATGTGATGGCAATAATGGCGTTGATAATTTGTCCCATCGCTTTGCGTGTGGCTTCGCGCGGCTTGAGCCCTTCTTCCGTCATGATGCGTTCCACATTTTCCACGACCACAATGGCGTCATCCACCACAATGCCGATGGCCAACACCATGGCAAACAGCGTCAATGTATTGATCGAGTAGCCCGCAATGTACAGTCCCACGGTGGCGCCGATGAGTGCAACCGGTACCACGATGGAGGGGATGACGGTGGCTCGAAGATTTCCCAGAAACAGGTACATCACCAGGAAAACCAGCATCATCGCTTCTGCCAAAGTTTTTACAACTTCCCGGATAGATATTTCGACGAATTGGGAGGTGTCATAAGGCACCACCCAACTGACTCCTTTGGGAAAAAACTTGGCTAACTCGGTCATTTTGGCCTTGACGGCTTTAGCGGTATCCAAGGCATTGGCCCCGGGAGCTAGGCGAATGGCTATGGCTGAAGCCGGTTGGCCGTCCAGTCGCGCGGCGACGGAATAATCTTGTGCCCCCAATTCCACCGATGCGATATCTTTGATATGCACTGTGGAGCCATCCGGATTGGCGCGTACGGTGATGTTGCCGAATTCTTCGGGCGTTGATAGCCTGCCCTGGGTAACGATGACCGCATTTAATTGTTGGCCATTCGGGGCGGGTAGCTGTCCCAGTTCACCCATGGCTAGCTGGACGTTTTGCGCCCGTACCGCGCGTGATACATCGCCCGGGGTCAGGTTAAAGGCGTGGAGTCGTTCCGGTTTTAGCCATATTCGCATTGAATATTCGGTACCAAAGAGTATTCCTTCGCCTACCCCGGGCACACGGCGGATGCTTTCTAGCACGTTGGCAGCCGCATAGCTGCCGAGCGCAACGTTATCGCGGCTTTTATCCGGCGAAATAAGTGAGACGAACATTAGATAATTTCGCGCTGATTTCGCCACGGTGACCCCTAGGCGGCGTACATCTTCCGGTAGGCGTGCTTCGGCACGTTTGATACGATTCTGGGTTTCAACCGAGGCAATGTCCAGATTGGAACCGGCTTCGAAAGTGAGTGTGATGGTACCGCGGCCAAGTTCGGCGGATGAATCCATGTACAGCAAATGTTCGATGCCGTTTAATTCCTGTTCAATCAGGGCAACGGCCGTTTCTTCAACTACCTGAGCGGAAGCACCGGGATAGCTGAGCGTAACGGCAAGAGCAGGTGGAGCGACAGCCGGATAAGAAGTAACCGGCAAATTGCGAAGCGCAAGCCCGCCGCCAAGCAGGATGATCAGGGCGATAACCCAGGCGAAGATGGGGCGATCAATAAAGAAATTGGCTAGCACGGTAGTCTCTATATTTCGTGCGGGCTGCATCTGCCGGAGGATTAGTGTGTGCTGTCTGATTTAATGCAATAGGTTTTACAACGCCGCCCGGTTTTATTTTTTGCAAGCCGTTGACGATCAACTGTTCGCCGCCGTTTAGTCCCTCGGTGATGATGAAATCTCCGCCGGCCATGCTGCCTGTTTTAATTCGCCGGACAGTCGCTTTATTCTGCGGATCAACAATCATCACAAACTGTCCTTGTGCATCCGCCAGCAGGGCGCGCTGGGGAATTCTGACCGCATTGTCGATATTCGCCTCCGGGAACCGAATGCGGACAAACATTCCGGGTAGTAACTCTTGATTGGGATTGGGAAACTCGGCCCGGAGTGAAACGCTATTTGTGCCGGGATCAACGGCCAAATCCGAGAATAGAAATTGACCCGGATGGGGATAGATACTGCCATCTTCAAGAATCAGCTCAACTTTGGCCGGATCGGTTCGTGTCAATTGCCCGGCTTTTATTGCTTGTTGAAGACGGAGTGTGTCGGCGCCTGATTGCGTGAAATTTACATAAATCGGATGGACTTGTTCGATGGTTGCAAGCAGCGTGGCATCGTTACGGCCAACCAGTGCCCCTTCGGTAATTTGGGAGCGCCCTATACGGCCCGAAATAGGCGCGGGAACACGGGTATTGTCCAAGTCTTCCCGGGCTTTGGAAAAGGCTGCTTCAGCCTGTTTGAGCTTGGCCTCCGCCAATTCGTAATCCTGTCGGCTGACCGCTTTTGCATCTAGTAAATATTTGTAGCGCGCCAGTGTTTGACGGGCAACGGCCACGTCTGTTATGGAAGCATCATAAGCTGTCTGATAGTTGCGTGGAAAAATCTGATACAGCGAATCTCCCTCTTTAACATTGCTGCCTTCGGTAAATTTCCGTTTTTCAACCACGCCTTCTACTCTGGCCCGAATCTGGGCTGTGCGGTACGCCTGGAGGCGTCCGGGTAAATCCTGAGTAAGCACTGCTGAGCCTCGAGTGACGGTAATGACATCGACTTCGGGCGGGGGAAGAGGAGAGGGCGGCGCTGTTGCAGCATTTTTTTGGTTGTCACCAGCGCCGCAGCCTGAAAGCAAGGCCGGTAAAAATATAGCCGTACAAACTGCCTTGCAAATAGACAAAAAAATGCCTTGTTTCATTTATAGTTCCAATAAAGCGTCTACTTTGATGCGACCGTGCGATTAGCAAAAGTAACCATTCGGGGAGATATTCCGGCGTAATTTCCGACTGGCCGGGCATCGGTAATTACGAGCATTTGTTTTGGGTAACCTGCTTTAAACCGGCGAGAGAAAACTCTCCAATATGTTTTGCAATGGCCGTGATTTCTTCATGGTCATAGCGCAGCTGCGGGTGTAATCGCTGAATGACCGGTTGTCCGTGACGGTAATACATACACTGGCCGAAAATACTGAATACACAGCGGCGCAATTCAGCGTCATCAACAGAGTTACCCACGATTTCACGCACCAGATTGGCGGCAAATTGATGTATCGGTGCGATGGCCTCTTGTACGATTTTGCCCAGTACGGGAGTTGGTTCCGCCAGTTCGCGTGCCATAAACTGGCATTGCACGGAAGATTCTTCTTCATCGAGCAATTGCATCAAAAAATCGCGGATGAAATTAAGCAATTGCTCCTGGGCGTTGATCGAGTCTTGGGTGTTTTGCTTGCACAAAGCCAGCAGTG
>JBIIMQ010000165.1:0-3533 GCA_044337935.1 Candidatus Nitrotoga sp. | reverse complement strand
TTTTGTGTTTCCTTACGCACCGTGATGTCATGGATAAAGGCACAAAACTCATATTTATCTTTCTGCTTAACTGGAGATATCGCCAGTTCAATGGCCAATTCATGGCCATCACGATGCAATCCCGTTATTTCTATGCGCCTATTTAATACAGGCCCTTCGCCGGTGGCTAGAAAATGTTCCAAGCCGCGAATATGCTCACTGCGATACCGGGAGGGAATGATCATGTCGTGCAACATTTGCCCAATAGTTTCATTCCGCGTCCAACCAAAAATCTTTTCTGCCTGGCCATTCCAACCGGTGAGAATGCCTTCGGAATTCATTAATACCACCGCATCCGGGGCAGCCTCAATAATAGTACGCAATCTAGTGTCAATCTCGGTCAGCTCTATTTCTTCCAGCTTTCTGTCGGTCACATCCTGAACCACGCCCATCATCTTCAACGGTGATCCATCTGTATCCCGAGTCACACCCCCACGCTGATACAGCCATCGCACCGAACCATCCGGTAAAATTACCCGATGCTCAACGTCGTATTTAGCGTTTGTATCAATGCACGCATTTATTGAGTTGATCACTTTTCGCTGATCTTCAGGATGTACATTAGTCAGGAAATCCTCATACGTACCATTCTGTTTACCTGCAGGATAGGCCATCATGAAAGAAATATGATCACACCAATGCAGCTCACCGGTACGAATATCCCAATCCCAAGTGCCGACTTCGCCGTACGTCAAACTGAGGTGTAACCGCTCATCACTTGCAATTACGCATTCATTCATCTTCTGCATGGCACAAAGAGCGTGTTCCCGTCCCCGCACCAACAATCCCGTCAGCAACCCCAGCAGCAAACTCACGGTCAAACCAGCCACAACCACCAATTGCGACCTATCTTCAACCAGCCGTACCTCAAAGCCGGGACGAGAATTCATCGCTATCGTCCAGGTATGACCCGAAATTTCAAGTTTTCTGGAAGCGTGAAAAAGAGAATATGTGGCACCAACATTATTGGCACTATCGGCATCATGCATTAACGTCCTGGCCGACATTTCATCACCATCGTATATTCTGATGCGGGTATCGGGATCACTTACACCGAGAATGCCATGCATAAGATCGCCCATCCGAAACGATGCACAAACCCAACCAATCAGATTGGCACGGCGTTGAGCTACGGTAGCATAAGGGGCGCCCTGCCTGAAAATGGGTACATACATCAAGAAACCAGCCTGTGCACTCCCGGCATCCTCCTGTATTATCTCTTCCTGAATCAGCTTCGTTTTCCCGGTGATAATAGCTTTATTGTCGTCGCGCGCACGTTCCATTGCGGCACGCCGCACCGGATCAGAAAACATATCATAGCCAAAAGTACGACTATTACTCCTTGTATCCGGCTCAATGAAAATAACAGAGGTACGAATATTTTGATCCCCTGACAGGTTAGTGAAATCAAGGGTATGGCTATCATGTTGTACCACAGTATGCTTATCTTGCTTTGATGTAGGTAAAAGCATTGAAAAACCCACACCCTGTATCCCGGGGAAACGCTTTTCAACGTGTTGAGCAACAATGTACTCATGAAATTCATCACGCTCTACCTTGGCAGACGCGGCAAATAAACCTTGTACACCTCGTAGCACCTGCTCATACGATTGCATACGTTGTTCGATGTTGTTGCTGACATCGAACAAATGCAAATCAAATTTATATTGCAACTCGCGAATAACATCATCATGTTCGTTCTTCCATAGCTGATAAGTTAAAGCCAATGAAACAATCACGACCAACCACGGCAAAATTCGCGCAGCAACAAACATTCCCCCCAATTGCTGGGATGAATTGTCGCTTGGCTTAGTCAATGGGATATTCATGCCAATATCTCAACATCATGTTTTCGCATAACCCCCCTGAAACAGCGATGTAGCCTCATACAGCTGCTCTGGCATACCGCCATATACACTTTTTCACCTTAATAAATTAATGTCCCCAGTTGTTACTTTACGGCAACCACTTGAAATACTTTATAGGCACTCCAAATGCTTCCAGAGCCCATCTATCTGGTTCCGTTTTTGTATAGACTGGATGGTAGGAGGCGAATTCTAGGATGAAGTGCAATTTTGAGTAACGCATACAGATAGAGCAAGTCGTTGCTGCGCTGAACAGCAGTCGCCAAATTCCGGCAACACCGCTTCCAAAAGCACGACACCGCACTAAGCAGCCAAACGATATGAACTTCGATGTTCGCACGGCTATGTACCAGTTGGCGGGTACCGATCTGACGCTAATTCATGGTATCGGCCCTTTCCTGGCGCTGAGACTGGTTGGCGAATGTGGCACCGACCTCACACGCTGGAAGACCGCAAAGCATTTTACGTCGTGGCTGACGCTCTCACCGGGTTGTAAAATCAGCGGAGGTAAGGTGCTATCAGCACATACCCGGAAGACCAGCAATCGGCTTACGGTCGCATTGCGGCTGGCGGCAGTTACCGTGGGACGTACCAACACAGCACTTGGTGCATTCTACCGACGACTAGCAGCACGTATTGGCAATGCAAAAGCTGTGACAGCGACGGCACGTAAAATTGCCATACTGTTTTACAACGCAATGCGGTTTGGTATAGATTACAAAGATCCTGGTGCCGATCACTATGAGCAGCAGTACCGAGATCGTGTCATCAAACAATTACATCGCCGAGCAGCACAGTTTGGGTTGATCCTACAGCAACAAAATCCGGCAATAGATGAATGTGTTTCTTAGGAAAGCATCGGCCTTCTTTGCCCGCGAACTGAAATGATTGACACCTTAGTCGATCAAGTGCAACAGAAGGCCAACATTGTCCAAGCCTGCCGCGTATTGCCGGTCAGCCGCGCAAGCTATTACGCAGCCCGGCAACGCGCCAAAGAGCCAGCCATTTGCGTGGCCAGTGTGCAGGTCAAAGCGGCATTTAGGGCGAATCAAAGCTGCTATGGCAGCCGTCGTATCGTCGATGAATTAAAAACTCAGGGCATAGTTATTGGGCGTTACAAAGTGCGTCGTTTAATGCGTGAAGCTGGGCTCAAACCGGTCTGGAAGAAAAAGTTTGTGAATACCACCGACAGCAAGCATGATTTACCTGTAGCGGATAACCTGCTGAATCGTCAATTCAACCCAGCCAGCCCGAATCAGGCGTGGACATCTGACATTACCTACATCCGCACCCAAACGGGTTGGCTGTATTTAGCGGCGGTGATGGATTTACACTCGCGCAAGACCATTGGTTGGGCGATGAGTCCAACCATGCCAGCGGAGCTGGTGTGTCGGGCATTACGCATGGCGCTTGGGCAACGCCAACCTGGAACAGGGTTGATGCTGCACTCAGACCGGGGTAGCCAGTACGCAAGCCATGAATATCAAGCGTTACTCAATCAACACGGCATTACTTGCAGTATGAGTCGCAATTCGATTTTCTCCTTGTTTTTTTCCAGCCAAGCCTTTACTGGTTTGCTGTGGTGCACTCTCAAATTATCCAGAATCAAGAACACTTTTTTTCCCGCAT
>JBIIMQ010000164.1:0-3545 GCA_044337935.1 Candidatus Nitrotoga sp. | reverse complement strand
CCCCGCAAACACGCTAATCCATTTCGATTGAAAAACCGATAATGCAGTTACTTTATTCAAGTTCATACTCCTTCTAAAAAATTAAAAGACATACTCGGAACTACTACAAATAACTCAACGCACCAACCAGATGACACGATGACAAACTTTCACCTGCTATAAAAACTACACATCAACAATTACCACTCTTTGGCCACTTCGCTGTAAACCAACTTGAACAGAAACACAAACAATTTCCGCTATATATCAATTTGTTACGCAAGAATATAAAAATAGAGGAAAACTCTCATTCATACTGTTATTCAAGTAACGCGGTTAGCATTTACTGTCAGGCAATACCAACAACTGAAAGCACTGGTTTCCCATTCAAATCCGGAAAAAGTTTGATCTTACTCAGAAGATCAAATAGTTACATATACTACAATCCTGCGAAGTTATGGCTACCCCATTCACGTTACTACTGCTCTACATCCAACTTTGTATGGCCACACTGAATGCGGAATCACACCATCAACCGAATACACAAGTATTAAGCCATTTAAAATAAAAACAAAAATTGTTAAACCACACCAACCGGGAATACGCTCAACATACAAAATTATAATGGTCCTTCTAATAACGGCATTATTAAAAAACCCAAAATCAAACAATGGATAAACTCTCGCGCATGAGCGAGAACGGAAAATTACATGACGAACCCCCAGCAACCTGCAAGTGCGGAAACCCCGGCAAAGTCGAATAATAAGCAACTCAAAATTGGACGGTTCATTATCCGCCGCTGGCTCGGCAGCGGTCTTCAGGGAAAAGTCTTTCTGGCTTTTGATCCGGTTTTGGAAAGGCAAGTTGCAATCAAATGGCTAAATCCTATCGGTAGTAACAAACTACCCCAGAACCCTGAAATCTTTTCGAGTGAAGCACGCATTGTCGCCAAACTGGAACATCCCAATATCGTGCCGTTGTATGAAGTTGGCCTGCATCAAGATTCCCCATACCTCGTTTTTGCCTACGTTGAGGGAATGACCCTCCGTAACAAACGAGTGCAAAGCGGCATCATGCCGGCACAGGACGCTTTATCCATGTTCAGTGCGATACTCGCCGGCATTGCCTGCGCTCATGCGCAGGGCATCCTGCATTTGGACCTATCACCCAGCAACATCATGGTCGATAAAACCGGCGCACCCAGAATCATGGATTTCGGGCTGGCAAAACTTGCCAACATAGACGGGATCGGCAGTGGCGACGAACTGAAAGGATCGCCCCTTTATATGTCACCGGAGCATTTCAACAACCATCCGTTGACTGCCCGCTCGGACGTCTTTGCATTGGGCCTGATCCTTTTTGAAATGTTAACCGGCAAAACACCTGTGCCGACGGAAAGCCTGCAAATGCTCATCAATGCGATAGCAGATAGCGATCTGAATCTGGGAGACATGGACCAACTGGGTTTAGACGCAAGATTGCAGGCGATCATCCGGCGTGCGCTAAGTCACAATGCTGCCGACCGTTTTGCCGACGCCGCTGAAATGAAACTTGCCATTGACGAGTTACTCGAATCCAGTAAACACAGCACCGTCTTATTTTTACTCCAGCGCATGGAAAGAAAAAATTCTTTCCCCGCTCTTTCAAACAATTTGCTGGAAATCAACCGTCTGACCGGTGAAAATAACCTCTCAAATGTCGACAAACTGACCAACATAATACTTAGAGATTACGCCATCACCAACAAGCTTCTTCAGCTTGCAAACTCATCGTTTTATGGAAGTACCAGCTACGGCGTCAAAACAATATCCAATGCGATCCACCGGCTTGGCATGAATGTCATCCGCACGACTTGCAACAGCCTGATGTATTTTGATGCGTTAAAAAATGGGGATCAAAATCTTAAAGATGCGTTAATCAGCTCTTTCATCAGTGCCTTGGTGAGTCGCCATTTCGCCAGCCATCTTGGGCATCAGGATTTGGCCGAAGAAGCTTTTATATGCGGGATGTTCCACCGGCTTGGCAAGAATCTCACCATCTTCTATTTCCAGGAAGAGTTTCACGAAATAGAGCGACTAATGGAAGAGCACAATTTGGACGATGAAGCGGCTTCGGCCCAAGTACTCAAAATTAGTTACAGTAATCTTGGTATGGCAATTGCCGCACACTGGAAACTGCCCGAAGCTATTTGCGGAAGCATCAAATATCTTGGCATCGAGGAATTACCCAAACCCACAAATTCTGCCGAGCTTCAACAGCAAATTGCGACCTTTTCCAACGAACTTTGCGAACTGGCCGCAAATGTTTCTGTGGAACAAGGGCCACTGCAATTAACCAAATTCTCCGCCCGCTTTGCCAAACTAATCGAAGTATCGCCAGAGGAATTAATCCAATTACTGGGAGTGGCATTCAAAAAGTTGAAAGAGTTTTCTCCGATTCTAGGCCTTGAACTCCACAAAAGCCCATTTGTCAGCCGGGCCGATAATTTCATTGCAAACTGCAATTGTGACCCCGGCTGAATTTCAAAAAAAATTTATCACCTTAAAACCCATTGTTTGGAATCCGGCGTTTTACCGCACGCAGAAAAAGTCCGAAAAATTGCTTGATAAAATACGGCGCGCGACAACCAATTTCAGATCAAATAGTTACTATAATTTTCTCTGTTTACAATTGACTCGGGCATAAACAAATGCCCGGCAGCAGAGGTGTGATCAGCGCTCATTTGCGTTAGAATGCGCTTGCGCCTCGGTAGCTCAGTGGATAGAGCGACCCCCTCCTAAGGGGTAGGTCGGACGTTCGATTCGTCTTCGGGGCACCAAATAATACAAACACCACAATGTATCGCGATTATTCCGAAATTTGTATGTTTGAATATTTTCTCAACATGCAACCATAGTGCATCCGAGCTTCAAAGTAACAATCACGCTTCAACGTTACTCCATCTTATTTTTATACATCCTGAATTTATTTTGCCGGAGAGATATGAACACCTCAGGTCACTATGCGATGTATGAGAATTCAGATTGAAATGACCGGTTCTCGGCCCAAGGTGACCTTGGCAGACTATCGAATTTAGTTGGCCTCGAGAGTTCGCTTATTGGGTGCATTGAACTGGTGCTTTTGAACCAACAGGGTATTCAGAACCCGATCACTTACTTACGCTGAATAAACACTCTGCCCTTCTCCCTGATAACTCTGATACACATGCTCAAACACGGCTGAACATTTAGCCTCGTAGATATCTTTGGAATATGCGCGCGGCAAACCTTCATCCAGCGCATTCTCGATTTCGATTTTCACGCGGGCACGGGTGGAAATCTTTTGCCGCCATCCCAGCACCAGCAACCCATGCAATTTTTCCAGCAACTGGTGCGCGACCTTTTTCACCTCCTCGCGCTCCTCGGTCGTGAGTTCCGGCGCTGGACGGGTCAGAATGTCGAATATGGTCAGTTCTTCTTCGGATAGATGCTCGCGCACATGGCGTGTTTGCTCGTCGGTCAGTACCAGCGACAAGGCCAGCAACTCCTTGAAAACCTCCTCAATGTTGCGGCTGCCCGAGTTGTAGC
>JBIIMQ010000053.1:0-11971 GCA_044337935.1 Candidatus Nitrotoga sp. | reverse complement strand
GCAATGCCCCCCAACCCGAACCAAGCCCGTCTGCCATTACCTGCTATTTTTTACCAAACGTTGCAATGCGGTTTTCAAAGGCGAATCCTGTAGCTTTACGGCAAGATCAACCAACTGCTGCCGCCCTGTAACACCCAGTGAAGCAGAACGGGGAGGTCGTGCCATTACCGGCATGGTAACCCGCACCCTAATCTGAACCCCCGTAATCTCATAACCTCTCCCTTGAAATAACCGGGTAAATTCCGGAGCGAGCTGCCGTAACTTGGCCGCCACCGTACCATTATCAGCGGCAATCTCAAGAATATTCTGATTAATCTGTACCACATGGCTAGCGCGAGCCAAAGAAGATGGCGCAATTTGCTCATAACATCGCTGCAATTCAAGAAGTTGACCCGCCTTATGCGACAGTTGACGCAATTCCGCACTGGCATTGAAATATGAATTTAATTGTTTTGACACAACTCGCGGCTCAATCCGAAAACGAAAACATAGACGCTGCTCCAGTTCCCATAACTTTATAAAAAATAGTAACTTGATCGTTATCCGCCAATAGGTTACTAACATTCACTGCCGTCATCGACAATTATTCAGTTAAATAATTTCCATTGCCAGCCATGGTTCCGATCCAATCGCTCTGATTCAATACGAAACCACCCTGCCATCGAAAACAGTCTATACCGGCATGGATCAATGAGATAAGCGTATTCAGATTACCCGGAGCAGTATGATAATATAGCAAAAATTGACTACGCCATGATAATGACAATGGCGTTATTTCAGTTTGTGCGCACTCAAATTTGCCAGCACAAATTATGATAACGGTACATGCCGGGGGTTATTTACGTGAACAAAAAAGCTGGTTTTATAGTTTTCACCTGACTATGGGGAAGCGAAACATCCAAAAGTGTCGCCCATAAATACAAATAGCTTTTTTAACCATAGGGAATTAATCCATATTAAATTTTGTACCGAGGGTGAGGAATAGCGCTTCACCCTTTTTGCTTGGTACTTTTGCCTGATATAACTGAAAATAAATTAACCCCAAAAAACAAAAGTCCGGCATATAACCCATAACCAAAACTCACAGAATTAAACCCTAGAAAAATTAAACAATGATTTCTAATTTATTGAAAAGTATTTTTGGCAGTCGTAATGATCGACTCCTTAAACAATATCGTCAGACAGTGGCGGCGATTAACGCTCTCGAAGCCGAGATAAAGCAACTTTCAGACGAAGCATTGTGCCTCAAAACCACTGCCTTCAAACAACGTGTTACCCAAGGCGAGACACTGGATGCGCTGTTACCGGAGGCATTCGCCGTCGTTCGCGAGGCCGGGCAACGCGTGCTACAAATGCGCCACTTCGACGAACAACTCATTGGCGGCATGACACTGCACTACGGCAAGATTGCGGAAATGCGCACTGGCGAGGGAAAAACCTTAATGGCCACGCTGCCCGCATATCTCAATGCACTTTCAGGCCGGGGCGTGCACGTGGTCACGGTAAACGACTATCTGGCGGCACGTGATGCCGAATGGATGGGGCGGCTGTATCGCTTTCTTGGATTATCCGTGGGGGTAATTCTGTCGCAGATGGATCATGACGACAAACAGGCTGCCTACAATGCGGACATCACCTACGGCACCAACAACGAATTCGGCTTTGATTACCTGCGCGACAATATGGCGACTCATGCCGACGAACGCGTTCAACGTAAACTGAGTTATGCCATCGTGGATGAGGTGGATTCCATCCTGATCGACGAGGCACGCACTCCGCTAATCATTTCCGGCCAGTCGGAAGACAATGTGGATGTCTACATTCACATGGATAAGCTGGTACCAAACCTTATCCGTCAGCAAACAGAAAATGGCCCGGGTGATTACAGTGTGGATGAAAAAAATCGTCAAATCCTATTGACCGAGAGCGGGCATGAACATGCCGAAGAATTGCTCAGTCAGGCGGGATTATTGCCCGCCGGTGGCAGCCTGTACGACCCCGCCAACATTGTATTGATTCACCATTTATACGCTGCGTTGCGGGCACATGCTCTGTATATTCGCGACCAGAATTATGTTGTGCAAAATGGCGAAGTCATCATCGTTGATGAATTCACCGGTCGCATGATGACAGGAAGACGTTGGTCCGAAGGCCTGCATCAGGCCGTGGAAGCCAAGGAAGGCGTGGCGATTCAAAAAGAAAATCAAACGCTGGCATCTATTACCTTCCAGAATTATTTCCGTCTGTATAGCAAACTGGCCGGCATGACCGGTACAGCAGATACAGAAGCGTTTGAATTCCAACAAATTTACGGCTTGGAAACCGTTATTATTCCACCGCACCGTCCCACTATCCGCAAGGATATGATGGACAAGGTTTACCTGACGACAAACGAGAAATATCGCGCGGCACTTTTAGACATTCAGGATTGTTATAAGCGTGGTCAACCGGTACTGGTTGGCACCACCTCAATTGAAACATCGGAATTATTGTCGAAGTTACTGGAAAAAGAGAAGTTGCCGCACCAAGTATTAAACGCCAAGCAACACGCGCGTGAAGCCGAAATCATTGCACAAGCGGGAAGCCCAAGGATGATTACCATCGCCACCAACATGGCCGGACGTGGTACAGACATTGTGTTGGGTGGCAACATAGAAAAATCCATTGAATTGATCCGTATGGACGAAAGCCTGGACCATGCCACGCGCGATCAGCGCATTGCCCAATTGCGGGCTGAATGGCAACCGATACATGATCAGGTTGTAAAGCTTGGCGGCCTGCATATCATCGGTACCGAACGCCACGAATCACGCCGAGTGGATAACCAATTGCGCGGCCGCGCCGGTCGCCAAGGTGACCCCGGCTCCAGCCGTTTTTATTTATCGCTGGAAGACCCGCTGTTGCGGATTTTTGCTTCCGACCGCGTAGCCGCCATCATGAACCGCTTCAAACTGCCTGAAGGAGAGGCAATCGAGCATTCATGGGTCACCCGCGCCATTGAAAACGCACAACGCAAAGTCGAAGCGCGCAATTTTGATATGCGCAAACAAATTCTGGAATTCGACGATGTAGCCAACGAACAACGCAAAGTCGTCTATCAACAGCGTAATGATTTGCTGGAAAGCGTGGATATTTCGGAAACGATCAATGCAATGCGCGAAGGTGTCGTTCATAACATTATTAGTGAACACATTGCACCGGAGAGCATGGAAGAACAATGGGATGTCCCGGGGTTGGAAAAAGCACTGGCTGCCGAATTCCAATTGAATCTACCGCTTACCCAATGGCTGGAGCAAAATAAACAGCTGGATGAAACCGGTTTGCGTGACCGTGTGGTAGAGGCCGCGCAGCAGCAATACCTCACCAAGATAGAACAAGTTGAAGCGGAAATGATGCGCGGATATGAACGCATCATCATGCTGCAAAGTGTGGATTCCCACTGGCGTGAACATTTGGCGGCACTGGATCATCTGCGTCAGGGTATACACCTACGTGGTTATGCGCAGAAAAACCCCAAACAGGAATACAAACGTGAGGCGTTTGAGTTATTTTCCAACATGCTTGAATCAATCAAACTTGATGTCACGCGCACGCTGATGAATGTTCGCATCCGCAGTGAGCAGGATATTGAAGCAGTGGAAGCGCCCCATGCTCCGGAAAATGTGCAGTATCATCATGCCGACTACGATGAGGCACTGGCGGAAGAAGAGAGTAGCGCGGAACAAAAACCCTTCGTACGCACTGACAAAAAAGCCGGTCGCAACGATCCATGCCCGTGCGGTTCCGGTAAAAAATACAAGCAGTGCCATGGCAAGTTAACCTGATACAGTTATTACTGGTGGGAGATTCCAATGACAACAGATGACCTGATTTTACAAACCTTGCGCAACTCCACGCTGACTGAAGAACTGCGTGATGCCGAGATTGAATTATTGGCAAATATTATTACAGTGCATGAATACAAAGCAGGTGAATATCTTCTCCAGCCCGGTAACAGCACACTCAGAAACACGCTGATGATCCTCGCTACCGGCGAGGTTGAAGCAACCGCCACGCTTAACAGCGAAAAAGCCACCCTGCACTTGCTGCAGCCCGGTGATTTGGCTGGCATTATCACGTTTGTCGGCGGAAGCGCCGCGCAAATCAGTGCGACTGTTATCGCCAAAACAAACAGTAAAATGCTCCTGCTGGATCGTTCCCGCTTGGAATCTTTCCTCAGCACAAATCCCGCCATCGTGTACTACGTTATGCGCGGTATCGTCCGCCATGTGCATGGCATTGTACGGCGCATGAATATGCAATCCGTTGAAATGAGCAATTACATTCATCACCATGGTGGCCGCTACTAGCAACGACTAATCCAGCAGGATGAAATATTAATTCCTGCGGATCGGGTCTGTCGAAACCCGCTTACCTTTCGACAGACCCGAAGTAACCGAACTTTAAAAACAAACTTTACGCATCATCTGGCCAAATCAGCAATCCGAAGGCGCTACATCGTGCAGCACACAACCTTTCATAATTTATTGCCAGACAAACAATATCCTGTATCACTCGTATAACTTTAATTAAGCATATGGACTAAATCATGCCGGTCAATTTGCACCCCCCAATTTCAAGCGCTCTATTACCTGTCAAAGGCGTACTGCTGGGCACCGCAAAAGCAGGCATCAAAAAACCCGGACGCAAAGATTTGCTGCTCATACACCTGCCCGCGCAAGCCACAGTGGCCGGCGTATTTACGCAAAATCGTTTTTGCGCTGCGCCGGTAATTGTGGCGCGCGAACACTTGGTTGCAAACAAAAGCGTGCGCGCACTGGTAGTAAATACGGGGAATGCCAATGCGGGTACCGGTGAGCAGGGATTGGCCGCGGCTCGTGCCACCTGTGCCGAAGTGGCCAACCTGCTGGACTGCGAAGCGGAACAGGTGCTGCCATTTTCCACCGGCGTAATCATGGAAGCATTGCCGCTGCCACGGTTGATCTCGGGACTGCCGACCTGCGTGGCCGAACTGCGTGAAGATAACTGGTTGAACGCCGCGCAAGCCATCATGACTACCGACATCGTGGCCAAAGCAGTATCCAAACAAATTACTCTCAATGGTGTAACTATCACCGTCACCGGCATCGCCAAAGGCTCCGGCATGATCCATCCCAACATGGCCACCATGCTCGGCTATATCGCCACCGATGCGGCGGTAGCCCAGCCACTGTTGCAACAATTAGCGACACACGCCAGTGATGCTTCATTCAACTGCATCACCGTGGATGGCGATACCTCTACCAATGACGCATTGATGGTAATCGCCACCGGCATGAGTGGTGCGCAAGCCATCACCGACGGGAACAGCCCGGCCTTCGCGCAATTGCAGGCGGCAATCACGGATGTTGCCATATTGCTGGCGCAAGCCATCGTGCGCGATGGCGAAGGCGCGACAAAGTTTATCACGGTCCAAATCGAAGGCGGGAAAAGCGTGGCGGAGTGCAAAAAAATTGCCTATGCCGTGGCACGCTCCCCTTTGGTCAAGACTGCGTTTTTCGCTTCCGACCCCAATCTTGGACGTATCCTCGCGGCAATCGGTTATGCCGACATACCGGATCTCGACGTGCAACGCCTCAAGCTATATCTTGACGATGTACTGGTCGCTGAACACGGCGGACGCGCCGCCAGCTATATCGAGGAAGACGGCCAGCGCATCATGCAACAAAGCGACATCACCATCCGGGTCATGCTGGATCGCGGCACGGCAGCTGCCACAGTATGGACCTGCGATTTCTCTTATGACTATGTCAAGATCAACGCCAGTTATCGTAGTTGATTAAACTGTTTGGCTGGTAGGGCACGCACAACTTGCCTCCGTCCAGCGCGGGGCAACGATCATCCCGCTAAAACCAAAGCGGCTTGATAATTTGCTTGGTCAGCCTGCCGATACGCAGGCTTAATAATTCCAACTCTCGTGTCTGACCGGCAGCCTGTTCAACTCTTCTTTGTAGAACCGCCATTTCGGCATGAACTGATCCATCAAGGTTATAAAGTGGCTGTTGTGGGTTGGCTCCAGCAGGTGCGCCATCTCATGCACGACGATGTATTCGAGGCACTCCGGTGGCTTCTTGGCCAAATCGGTATTGAGCCGGATGCTCCCGGCGCCAGGGCTACAGCCCCCCCATTTTGTTTTCATCTTTTGCACGAAGAGCTTCTCCACCTTTACGCCCATGAGCGGCTCCCATTTCGCGAGCAATGCCGGAACAGCTATTTTAAGTTGCTCGCGATACCAAGCATCAAGAATTTCCTGCTTTCTCTCGTGGCTTGTCGCCGGTCGAATATGAAGAATCATCTTGCTATGCTTTAACTCAACTTCTGGCGCAGCGTCTTTCTCTTCCACTTTGAGCAGAAAACGCTTCCCCCAAACGTAATGACTTTCGCGGTCGAGGTATTCGCGCGGCATTTCACGTTCCTGCGCGCACAGCTTCTGCTGCTGGCTTTTGATCCATGCGAGCTTAGTGATGGCAAACACGCGGATGGTGTCAATGTCCATTCGTAACGGCGCAGAGATGCGCACCCTGCCAGCTGGTGGATAGACGCTCAGGTGAATGTTCTTGATGTCCTTCTTCACCACGTCAACGGCAATCTCGCCCAGCTTAAACTGCGTGACCATCAGTATTCCCTCTGCTGCTTGATGATAAGGAAGATACGCTCAACTTCTGCAACATTCTGCAAAACTCCATACAGCGCGGCCTTGATGACATTCTCTCTGGCTTGAATGCCGCGCCAGCCGTCGGGCCGGGTATGCTTGACAGCGGCGTCAATTTTTATCGCAAGGTCGAGAGCACGATCTGCCGCAGGTTCGGCTGTAACGTTCGTGCCGATCTCGGATGAACTCCCCTTGAGATTGTTGTACAGCGCACGTCGCCCCGGAGTGTTCAGTTGCATTGGGGTATTTTCCGCTTGCCCGGCCTGCACCTTCTTCGCCAGCTCGGCGATCTTTTTCAGATATTCCTCGTACTTGTCCGCCTGTTCCTTGCGGAACTTGATGATCTCGGCCAGCAGCGCGGACATCTCGGCGTAAAAGGCCGGGTCGTTCAGATGTTCCTTGATGATCTTGCTGCGGACGTTGTTTTCGATGGTTTCGGCGATGGCATCCTTGTTGCCCTTGAGTCCGCCGAGCTGACTGTTGATCGCATTTGCAATGCCGCTTTTCACAATCAGCTCCAGCAACGGCATATCGCCAAAGGGCGAAATCGTCCTGGACGCGTCGGCCTCGATATAGGCGTCGATAAGGTGACGCATATCGGCTTCGTAGGCTTTCAGGTCGAGGCTTTCACCACTGGCGTTGCGGATGATCTCGCGCAGCTTGAGGTAACGGTCGATGTCACCCTTGATCCGTGTAATGTCGGCAGCGCTGTAACCGGCCTTACCCAGTTCGTCGGCGATATTGGCATAGGCACGCACCAGCGCGACCGTCGCCTTGTAGAGTGCGGCACGTTGCGTTTCGTGCGCCTTCAAGTCCGTCGGAATTTCTGTGTTGCCGCAGAAGTAATGGATGTGCTCCAGCTCGCCTTGTGGCGGTTTCACCGGAACGCACAGCAGCGCGATAGCTTCCAACGCATTGTCCAAGCGTTCCCTGCTTTTGCTCAAGCGCTCTTGCAGCAGAATCTCCGGGTCGGCACCACCTGCGCTGTGATCCAGCTCTGAGGTATAAACTGCGATGGCGTTCTCCACCCTCTTGAACAGGTCTTTGTAGTCCACGATGTAGCCAAAGTCCTTGTCCTCGCTGTCCAGCCGATTGACGCGGCAGATAGCCTGAAACAAGCCGTGATCCTGCATTGACTTGTCGATGTAGAGGTAGGTGCAGCTCGGCGCATCAAAGCCGGTAAGCAGTTTGTCCACCACCACCAGCAGCTTCATGTTGGCCGGTTGCTCCTTGAACAATTTTTTGGAGCGGTCTTCGTAGGTCTCAGTTTTAGACTTCCCCGGCAGCGCCTCCACGTCTTGCAACAGCACGTTGTAGGTGTTGTAGATAAACTCCTTGTCCGTCTCTGTGTTCGCGCCGGTATCTTCCAGCGTGATGTCTCGCACCTGCGGGTTGTAGGAGGTCACCACCGCACATTTGCCCTTGAACGGCGTCTTCTGGAACAACGTAAAATACTTGCAGGCATCGTAAATGCTGGAAGCCACCAGAATGGCATTGCCATGGCCGCCGCTCAAACGAGGGCGTCTTTTGAAATCCAGGATGACATCTTGAATGACCTTCTTCATGCGTGATTCAGAACTGAGCACGTTCTGCATCGTGCCCCACTGCTGTTTCAGCTCGGCCTTCTGCCAGTCGTTCAAGTCCTTTGATACCAGATTAAACCACTCGTTTACACTCTCCTGAGATGTCAGCCGTTGATTGATGTCGCGCGCCTCATACACCAGGTCGAGCACCACCCCATCCTCCACGCCCTCGCTGAACTTGTAGGTGTGGATGTAGCCGCCGAACACTTCCATGCTGGTCTGCTTGTCCTGCCTCAACAGTGGCGTGCCGGTGAAGCCGATGAATACCGCGTGGGGCATCAGCGCCTTCATCGTGCGGTGCAGCTTGCCGCTCTGGGTGCGGTGGCATTCGTCCACGAACACGAAAAGCTCGCCCACCGTCTGGCATGGTTGCGCTTCCAGTTCCTGGATAAATTGCTCGAAATCTTCCACGCCGCGCCTGCCGAATTTATGCACTAACGAACACAGCAAGCGAGGCGTAGCCTGGCCGAGCTGGGTCATCAAGTCACGCCCGCTGCTGGCACGGGTCATGGGATGACCGGCGGCCAGGAAGACGCCCTCGATCTGTTTATCCAACTCGTCGCGGTCGGTAACGATCACCACGCGGGCGTTGGGCTTGTTCTCCAGAATCCACTTTGCCAGCAACACCATCACGATGCTCTTGCCGCTGCCCTGCGTGTGCCAGATGATGCCGCCCTCGCGGCGATGAACAAACGCCTGCGCCGCCTTGATACCGAAATACTGGTGTACGCGCGGCAACTTCTTCATGCCGCCATCGAACAGCACGAAGTCGTGCAGTAGCTCGATCAGCCGCGCTTTGTTGCACATCTTGAGCAGATATTTATCCAGCTTGAAGCGGCTGTTGTCCGCCTCGTCTTCTTTCCATTTCAGGAAATATTTTTCCTCGGTCTTGATCGTGCCGTATTGCACCCCCTCGGAATCGTTGCCCGCGAAGATGAGCTGCACCGTGCTGAAAAACCACTCGTTGAATTCCGGCTGCTGGTTGGAAATGTTCTGGCGGATGCCGTCGCCGATTGAGACGCGACTATTCTTCAGCTCGATCACGCCCACGGCGATGCCGTTCACATACAGCACCAGGTCGGGCCGCCGTTCATAATTGCCGTGCAGCGTGACTTCCTCGGCGATGGCGAAATCGTTTTGCGCCGGGTCGCCCCAGTTGATCAACCAGACATTCACGGTGTTCTCGCCCGCCGCCGCCTGCACCGGCACGCCGTAGCGCAGCAGGCTATACACCGCCTTGTTGTTGTCATACAGGCTGCGGTTGGGGTTGTTGGCCTCGGTGCGCAACCGGTCGAGCGCGCGGCTAATCTGCGCCGGGCTGTAACCGCTCTTGTCCAGATAAGCCGTGAGCAGCCCTTCCTCGATGTTGCTGTTGCCGTCACGGTCAGTCCAGTCACCAAGTTCAGCGTAGCCGAGTTCGTCGCGGAACAGCGCGATGACGCGATTTTGTGTATGCCGCTCGGTTTGTCCAATGCTGGATGACTGCATGATCTGGCTTTCCCGTCGTTATTTGAATAACTTCAAATAGGCTTCGAATACATACATCTTGCTGCGCTTGCCCCCGGTGATTTCTTTCAGTATGCCGAAATGCTCCAAATCGGCGATCAGCTTGTATGCCGAAGCGGGAGAAACGCCAGCGACCTCGCCCACCTTGACCGCATTGACCACCGGGCGCTGGTACAGGTAATACACCACCTTCTGCGCATTCGCCGTGCGGCTGCCCAGCGTCTGCAACTGTGTCTCCACCTGCTTCTGCAACTTGAGAATGTTATCGAAAGTCGAGGTGCTGCTGCGTGCCGTTTCAATCACCCCAACCAGAAAAAACTTGAACCATTGCAGCAAATCATTTTTTTCGCGCGCGCGCATCAGGTTGTCGTAATAAAGCTGGCGGTTGCGCTCGAAAAAATCCGACAGATAAAGCACAGGCTGCTTCAAGATGCCACGGCTCACCAGATACAAGGTAATCAGCAAACGACCCACGCGGCCATTGCCGTCCAGAAAAGGGTGGATAGTCTCAAACTGGTAATGCACCAGCGCCGCCTTCAGCAATTCCGGGAAATACTGCTGGTCGTTATGCACGAATAGCTCAATGTCCGCGATCAGCTCCCCGATGCTGACATGCGTCGGGGGCACAAAAATCGCATCGTTGATACTCGCCCCGCCGATCCAATTCTGGCTGTGCCGAAACTCCCCCGGTTGCTTGTGTTTGCCGCGCACGCCCTGCATCAGCGTCTGGTGCGTCTCGCGGATCAGCCGCGCAGAAAAGGGCAACGCCTGCAACTTGGCGACCGCTTCGTTCATCGCTGCCACATAATTCTGCACTTCTTCCCAGTCATCGCGTTTATCCAGCGCCACATCCTCCTTCTCCAGCAGCGCCTCCTCCATATTCGTCTGCGTCCCCTCGATCTTGCTCGACTGGGTCGCTTCCTTCAGCACATGCATGCGGATAAAGAGGTCAATATTCGGAATGTACTCGGAATACATATCCAGCCTGCCCAGCTCGCGATCCGCCTGACCGAGCAACTGGAGCAATGCCATATCGTCCACCATCCATGCGCGGTTGATGGGATTGGGCTGGAAGCTTTTGTAATGCGCCTGCTGGACGAAGCGACCAGACTTGAAATTTTTCATTGCTACGCCCCCTTAAAATAATGCCGGATGCTGTTTTAGATTTTACGCAAAAACTAAAATAGCGCAAAGCGTTAATTTAGATGCCTCGCCATTCCGGCTTATTCACCCACAGTCATTTGTCCGATAATGCTCACACCAGCCGTATCTTGCCGGTGAGCAGGTTGTGCATCATGCCCTGCTTGAGTGAGTGGGTTTTGGCGAGCTGGGATTCGAGCGCGGCGATCTCGGTGTCCATATCGGAGAGGATGGTGGCTATTTGAACTTGATCCTCCATAGGTGGCAACAGCACTGGATATATCCCAACAGCCGCTTGGGAAATACCGAAAAAAGTCGTTCCTGATTTACTTAACTCAATGAAATCTTTGAACCGCTGAGAACTCAATTGGTAATACAAATACTTTGAGTTGTAACTTTCTCTTATAGGGCGAAAGAGGAGCAAATGACTATTGAGTGAGGCTTTGCCAGGGGAAGGAATTGTGTCTATATAGAGAACCTTACCGATCGTGCCGTCTTTTGTCATCAGCACATCTCCTTTCCTTAGCTGTATATCCTTTGCTATTTCATAGCGATCCTCAGAGATGTGATAGACCTCATTCCAGCGAATTGCACCATCTTTGAAGTTCATGCCTGTGATCAAAAAAGGCTCGTCTTCGTTTGAGGTGAATTCTGTTTGCTTCAGCCCCTGCCATCCGATACGTCCCTTCAATGTAGAGACATCACGGAGCAGTTGAACCTTGTCAGTTGGCTTTGGCTGCAGCAATTCCTGCATGGTGCCTTGTTTGAGGTGGCGCTTTTTGGCGATGAGTTGCTCCAGCGATTCGATCAACGCATCCGCATCGCTCAACGCCCCGGCGATGGCTTCTTGCTCGGCTTTGGTGGGAAGTGCTACAAGAATAGTCGAACATTTTTGCTTATTGAGTTTCGGTTGAGCGGTTCCAGAGTTGAGGCTCTCGTAGTTGAGTGACTCAAGGTAGTCGGTCAAGAACCCTATCGAGATGCCTGGATTTGGTTTGAGAACATGAGCGTGATTGTTTACCCACACCTTTCCAGATATCCGAAACGCTAG
>JBIIMQ010000052.1:0-12135 GCA_044337935.1 Candidatus Nitrotoga sp. | reverse complement strand
ATGCAGGTTATTGCCAGCCCGGTTATCAACGAGCGCAACGAGCGCCTTGGTTCGGTCGCTGAGTGGTTGGATCGTACCGAAGAGTTCAAAATCGAAGACGACAAAAAGCGCGTGGCCGATGAAATGGCGCGGGTCAAAATTGCGCTGGACAACGTTTCGACCGGTGTCATGATCGCCAACACTGATCGGGAGATCATCTATGTAAACGGTTCTGTCACGCGAATTCTCAAAGAGGCAGAGTCCGAGATTCGCAAAGTGCTGCCAAACTTTAACGCCGACAAGCTTATCGGTGTAAACATCGACAGCTTCCATAAAAATCCGAAACATCAAGCCGATATGCTCGCCACACTGAATACAACCTACTCTGCCCGCCTTAATATTGGCAACAGGCATATGGTTGTTACGGCCAATCCAGTAATCAACGACAAGAACGAGCGCCTGGGTTCGGTAGCTGAATGGCAGGATCGTACTTCTGAAGTACGTGTCGAAGAAGAAGTCGCCAGTATTGTCCAGGGTGCGCTGATGGGTGACTTTGACAAGCGCGTGGGCTTGGAAGGAAAAGAGGGCTTCTTCAAGGCGCTGGCCGAAGGCCTCAACAGCTTGGCGGAAACCACGTCTAACGGCCTCAATGACGTTGCACGCGTGCTGCAAGCGGTTGCCCAGGGCGACCTTACAGAAAACATCAATGCTGACTACTCCGGTATCTTCGGCCAACTCAAGGACGATACCAATGCAACCGTGGAGCGTCTGCGTGAAGTTATCGGCCGCATCAAGGAAGCCAGCGAGGCAATAAACATTGCCGCCAGGGAAATTTCCGCTGGCAACAGTGATCTTTCCAGCCGTACAGAAGAGCAGGCCAGCAGCCTGGAAGAAACGTCGAGTTCGATGGAAGAGCTCAATTCCACAGTTAAGCAAAATGCCGAAAATGCAAATCAAGCCAACCAGCTGGCCCACACCAGTAACGACGTCGCGGTCAAGAGTGGACAGATGGTGCAGCAAATCGTCAGCACAATGACAGGCATTTCAGAGAGCTCGAAGAAGATCGCCGATATTATTGGCGTGATTGATTCGATTGCCTTCCAAACCAACATACTGGCTCTCAACGCCGCAGTTGAAGCAGCCCGTGCCGGAGAGCAGGGTCGTGGTTTTGCGGTGGTAGCGACAGAGGTACGCAACCTCGCCCATCGTTCAGCCACAGCGGCGAAAGAAATCAAGGATCTGATTGTCGAGTCGGGCGGCAAGGTTGACGCAGGAACCAAGTTGGTTGATCAGGCGGGTCAGTCGATGGCCGAAGTGGTGTCCAGTTTCCAACAGGTCACAGTCCTGGTGACAGACATAGCGAACGCCAGCCGCGAGCAATCCAGCGGCATCGAGCAAGTAACACAGGCGGTCGGTCAGATGGACGAAGTAACCCAGCAAAATGCCGCGCTGGTCGAACAATCGGCCGCTGCTGCCGAGAGCCTTGAAGAGCAGGCGCATGATTTGGTGCAGGCGGTTGCCATGTTCAAGCTCGCGGAGGACGGGGGCGACAGTCGCCGCAGTCTGCCTGCCATGCGGACTCTGCCGGCGAAGAAGCTTGCAGCGCCTCAGGCTCGAACAGCTGCGCGGCCACCAGCGGCCAGCTCCAGCTCAAAGAGGCTTCCCGCCAAGCATTTGGGCGGTGATTCTGATGAAGAGTGGAACGAGTTCTAATTGTGCCCGACCATAAAGGCTCACAATAAATTGGCACGGGTGATGCGGTGTTGGGACTTTCCGATGCCGCATTACCTTTTCATTCACGCCAGAAGTACTCGTTGAATTTCATGCATGTTTAATTTTGAAGTCATTCTAATATGAATCACTCATCTAGCTGCGATAACAAGAAAAAGCTTGAGAATCTTGTAAAAAGTCGCGAATTTGATTTCACCGCAGCAGACTTTGAAAAAGTCCGCACGCTGATTTATGACAGGGCTGGAATTTCGCTCGCTCCAGTCAAGCAGGATATGGTCTATAGCCGTCTGGCACGACGACTGCGCGCCTTGAACATGAACTCCTTTGACGTGTATTTAAGGCACTTGCAGGATGGCGACGAAGACGAATGGGAAATCTTTGTCAATTCACTTACAACCAACCTGACGGCATTTTTCCGCGAAGCTCATCATTTTGAGATTTTAGCGAATCAATTAAAGAAACTACGCCATAAGCCCGCACGAATTTGGTGCTCGGCGGCATCGACCGGGGAAGAACCCTATTCGTTAGCCATTACAGCCTGCGAAGCCTTTGACAGCTATACGCCACCGGTCGAAATAATCGCCAGTGATATTGATACAAATGTCCTCGCCACGGCTGCCAGAGGCGTCTATTCCATGGATCGGGTGGAGAATTTGGGAGAAGAACGGTTGCGACGATTTTTTCTCAAGGGCGACGGCAAGCAGGCAGGTTTTGTTCGCGTGCGCCCCGAGCTGCAAAAGCTGTTGAAATTTACCCAAATCAATCTACTGCAGAAGCTATCCGTTCAGGGGCCATTCGATGCGCTGTTTTGCCGCAACGTCATGATTTATTTTGACAAGCCAACGCAATACATGATTCTGGAAAAATTTGCCCCGTTATTGCGCGAGGGTGGCCTGATGTATGCGGGTCACTCTGAAAGCTTCCTGCATGCCATCGATCTGTTTCGTTCTATAGGGCGCACCGTCTATGAACGCTCCGATGTAAAAAAATCAACCCAGCCAAAACTGTAACCGTTGAATACGAGTAGATGCAGCGATGACCAATAATCCATTAATTTCAGAGCATTTTGCAAATAATCTTTATTACGATCGAACCTTCAGTTTGGAGGCTGCGAAAGTGTTGCCCGGTGAATATTTTGTAGCCACGACCAATGTGGTGCTAGTCACGGTACTCGGCTCCTGTGTGTCAGCGTGCATTCGTGATCGTGCAAATGGCATTGGCGGGATGAATCATTTCATGCTGGCGGATTCAGGGCGAGATGACGATCTATTTTCCGCGTCGGCACGGTATGGCACCTACGCGATGGAAATCCTTATCAACCACCTGCTAAAACTGGGTGCTAAACGTCAGAATCTTGAAGCCAAGCTTTTTGGCGGTGGCCGTGTCATGGCAAGCCTTTCAAGTTCCATGGTAGGGGATCGGAATGTTCATTTTGCCCGTAACTACCTTAAGACAGAGGGTATTGCCCTGGTCTCGTCGGATTTGCTGGATATACACCCGCGCAAGGTCTATTTTTTTCCGGCGACAGGTCGCGTGCTGGTGAAAAAATTGGTGCGCGTACATAACGATACGTTGGAACGCCGCGAAAGGGCGTACGCAACTCGCCTGACTGAAGAACCGGTATCGGGCGAAATAGAACTATTTTAACGAAGGGTGTGACTGTGCCGATCAAAGTGCTTGTAGTGGATGACTCTACCCTGATGAGAGCGCTGCTGACCGAAATCATTAATGGCGCAACGGATTTGCAGGTGGTGGGTTCAGCGCCTGATCCGATAGCTGCCCGCGAGATGATCAAGGCTCTTAACCCGGACGTGCTGACACTGGACGTCGAGATGCCGAAAATGAATGGGCTGGAGTTCCTTGATCGACTTATGCGCTTGCGACCCATGCCTGTCATCATGATTTCGTCGCTGACCGAGCGGGGTTCCGAAGTGACGTTGCAGGCGCTCGCGCTGGGTGCTGTTGATTTTGTGGCGAAGCCTGCCGCTGAAAATGCATCTGCCTTACAGAACTATGCCGAGGAGATATGCGAAAAAATTCGCGCAGCCAGTGGTGCCCGATTGAAAGTGGCTTCCTCCCGTACTGTAGTCGCCAAACCGACCCATCTTTCTACCGACAAATCCAGTTACCACTGGTCGACGCGCTTGTTGAATGAAAAAGTGATTGCCATCGGCGCTTCTACTGGCGGCACCGAAGCCATAAAGGCAGTGCTTCGTGAGCTGCCGGAAAGCATGCCTCCCATCGTAATGGTGCAGCACATGCCCGAGACATTTACCCCGTCTTTTGCCCGGAGTCTTGACAGTTTGTCACAACTGAAAGTGATTGAGGCGCAAGGTGGCGAGCGCTTGCAGCCCGGGATGGCCTACCTTGCGCCAGGGCATTCGCACATGAGCATCCGCAAGAGCGCAGGCGGTTTTGTGATCGACCTGAATCAGGCAGAGCCTGTTAATCGACATCGTCCGGCGGTGGATGTGCTTTTTGATTCGGTGGCCGAGCATGTTCGCGGCAATGCCATCGGTATTATTTTGACCGGGATGGGCCGTGATGGTGCACGCGGAATGCTCGCGATGCATGAGGCTGGCGCGTGGAATATCGGCCAGGATCAGGCGTCATGCGTGGTGTATGGGATGCCGCGCGAGGCCGCACAAGTAGGCGCACTCGATGAAGTGGTCAGCCTCCAGGCAGTTCCGGTACGTTTGCTGGCCAAGCTTAAACAACTGGATCGGTAGATGCCCCGGTTGAGTGCTACGCCACTTATTAATTTGTTATTGAATTTTTACAAAACATGAAAATTAGAACCCTCTTGATTACTATTATCGCCTGCATGGCAGCCATTATGCTGGGAGTTGGAGCGTCAGCCCTGCTCGGAATGAGCAGGATGGAAGCTAGTCTTAAAACTGTTTATGAAGATCGCATCGTCGCGCTCAATCAGTTGAGGGATATTGAAGTATTGACGTTGGAAAGCCGTCTCACCATAGCGCGTGCCCTGGCATCGCCAACGACCGATATGATTAGTGCGTCTAGCGCAGAGATAGAAAAAAACATCGCACAAATCGACAGGCTATGGGGAGCCTTCATGGACACCTTTCTCACGCCTGAGGAAAAGAGTCTGGCGGCTCAATTTGCCAATGATCGTAAGAAATTAATTGACCAGGGTTTTGTTCCTGCAATGGCCGCTCTCCGGGCAAATGATTTTGAGAAAACACGTCAAATCGTCACGGAAATAATCCGCCCAATGATTAAATTTGCCCGTGATGACATAAATGCTCTTGGCGCTCTGCAACTGTCTGTAACGAAAGAAGAGTATGAAGACGCACGGAGTTTTTATTTTAAATTTGAGTACATTGCCTTAGCTGTATCAATCATTGGATTGGCGTTTGTTATGTGGCTAGGGTTGCTGCTTATTCGCGATATTTCCATGCCTATAGAAAGAGTATTGCGCTTTACCCAGGCCGTTCTTTCAGGAGATTTTTCACAGAAAATTGATGTTTCGTCAAATGATGAAATTGGCAAGCTTACAAAAGCCATAATGAAAATTCATGATCACTTGGTGAAGGCCTTAGGCGAGGCTTATGGAAGCCAAATGCGTGTCGAAACAATTTTGGATAACGTGGATGAACCGATTATTGTATTCGGCAATGGTTGCCGGATTGAGATTTTTAATCCGGCCGCGGAACAAGTTTTTGGTTACACCGAAGAAGAGATGATTGGTCAAGATGTCAATGTGCTATTGCTTGGGAAAAATGAGTGTCGGCTAACTGACCCCCCTGAGCAGCATCTTGAGCTGACCAATCATTTTGATTTTGTCGGGAGCCATGAATCTGTGGGTGTACGTAAGGACTGCTCTCGATTTCCGATGGAAATCAAGACACGTAAGTTCCATTATGGGCAGGAATCTTTGGTTCTTGTTATGGCAAAGGATTTGACAAACGACAAGCAATCAACCGTCATGCAGGTTCTGCTTTTGGAGAAGGAAGCACTGCTGAAAGAGGTGCATCACCGGGTGAAGAATAACCTGCAAATTATTGCCAGCATGCTGAAGCTTGAGAGCAGGAATAGTGAGCATGAACCCACCATGGGAGTACTCGATAATATGCATGGCCGCATCCGCTCTATGGCGCTGTTGCATGAGTCCCTCTATCGCTCCGGTATGTTTGCAAACGTGGATCTGGGCGCCTACCTCAAACAACTCTCGACCCAGATAATTCGTTCGCTGTCCATCCAGGACGGCTCTATCAAGCTCCACCTTGACCTGGCTTCCGTCCAGGTTGGAGTAGATCAGGCTCTACCCTGTGGCCTGTTAATCAACGAACTGTTCTCCAACAGCCTTAAACATGGCTTTCCTGACGGACGTGTCGGTGAGATTCGGATCGAACTGCACCCAATGAATGACGGCCCGCAGTGGCAATTGCGTGTGAGCGACACCGGCGTGGGTTTGCCGGATGATTTTGCGTCCAAGCAAGGTCACTCGATCGGCTTGCAGCTTGTGTCAGATTTGGCGAGGCAGCTTGGCGGTTGTTTGGAAATTGAACCGGGGGCAGCTACAACGTTTGCTGTCAAATTTGTGCCTGCAAGAGGATAACTCCAATGATGACACCTATCGTTAAACCAAGGATATTCGTCGTGGAAGACGAGTACATCGTTGCCCGCGATATCCAACAGCAACTTGCAGACCTGGGCTACGACCCGGTAGGGCACACCGCCCTGGGTGAACAAGCCATCATCCTGGCCGGGGAGCTTAAGCCGGATCTGGTATTGATGGACATTCAACTGGCCGGGACCATGGACGGCATTGAAGCCGCTCAAATCCTCCGCACGCAATATTCTCTGCCAGTCATATTCCTCACGGCGTTTGCCACAGATGACATCCTCGCCCGCGCCAAGCTTACTGAGCCGTACGGTTATATTATCAAACCATTTACTCAGCAAGAGTTACACACCGTGCTTGAGATGGCTCTCTATAAAAAGCAGGTGGATGTAAAACTTGCCGAGGCATCACTGTATAACCAACTCATATTGGATAACATGGTGGACGGCATTATCACCATTAATGAACGAGGAGAGATTGGTTTTTTCAACAAGGCGGCTGTCAATATTTTTGGCTATCAACCTGAAGAGGTGCTTGGATGCAACGTAAGCATGCTGATGCCTGAGCCCAACCGGAGCCATCATGATGGCTATCTAAAGCATTACCAGCATTCGGGCGAAGCACGCATGCTCGGCATTCCGCGTGAAGTAGATGGCCTGCGCAAAGATGGCACTGTGTTTCCTATGAGTTTGTCGGTGGCTGCTCTGCCAAGCATGGGTAAAACCATATTTATAGGCACTGTGCGCGATATCACTGATCGCATCAAATACGAAACGAAAATCCGCGCTTTGACCTACTACGACCCGTTGACAAATTTGCCTAACCGGAATTTGCTGTTGGACCGACTCAATGTGGCACTAAATAACCCTGTTCGCGTTGGCCTATGGGGCATCGTTATGCTCCTTGATATAGATCATTTCAAGCAGCTTAATGATCTGTGGGGCCAAACTGTAGGCGATGAATTGCTGCGTATTGTCGCAACTCGTCTGCAGAGCAGCATCCGCGAGAGCGATATCGTCGCTCGTATGGGCAGCGACGAATTCATTGTGCTGATCGAGGCTTCGAGCACCTACGAGCACGAGGCGGCGACACGCGCCGAAATTATTAGTGAAAAAATGATGGCCGCCTTGAGGGAACCTTATGTCATTTTCGACAAATTGTATTCTATCACGTCCAGCATTGGCATCGCCATGTTCAAGCAATCTAATGAATCAATGGATGAAATCATAAAGAATGCGAATGTGGCCATGTACCAGGCCAAATCCAAAGGCCGCGATATCATCGAATTTTATGACCCCATATTGCAAGCAGCAGCCGTTGCCCGTGCTGCGCTTGTACATGATATGCGCCAATCCCTGATCCACAAAGATTTCCTACTGCACTACCAAATTCAAGTCAATGGCAACGGCGTACCCGTAGGGGTAGAAGCTCTGTTGCGGTGGAATCATCCCCTGCGTGGTATGATTTCACCCGCAGATTTTATCCCATTGGCTGAGGAAACCGGCATGATATTTTCCTTGGGTTTTTGGGTTTTGGAGACGGCCTGTAACCAATTGCGGGCATGGGCCAATCATCCTGTGACTGCGCAATGGACTATGGCTGTTAACGTGAGTAC
The DNA here is from genome assembly GCA_044337935.1 of Candidatus Nitrotoga sp. GTDB lineage: Bacteria > Pseudomonadota > Gammaproteobacteria > Burkholderiales > Gallionellaceae > Nitrotoga. Next base: position 4,222 of record JBIIMQ010000052.1, on the reverse strand, counting down.
GGCCCAGTTTGAGAAGGCTGAATTTGCCGGCTTAGTGGCCGACATGTTGCAAAAATCAGGCGCCAATCCTAACTTGCTAAAGCTGGAGTTAACCGAAAGCATGCTGTCGAAAAATGTGGACGACATTATCGTAAAAATGAACGAAATTATGGCAATAGGTGCTACTTTTTCGTTGGATGACTTTGGTACCGGCTATTCTTCATTGTCCTATCTCAAACGGTTGCCGCTGAATCAGCTTAAGATAGACCAGTCTTTTGTAAGAGATTTGTTTACCGACCCTTATGGTGCGGCAATCGCTAGTTCAATAGTGGCATTGGGCCGCAACATGGGAATGAATGTAATTGCCGAGGGAGTGGAAACTGTCGAGCAACTCGACTTTCTGACCAGTATCGGCTGTGATGGATTTCAGGGCTACTATTTTGGGAGACCTGTTCCAGCCTGCGAATTGGAAAAATGGGTAAGTTGAAACCTGAAAAATTAGTAGTGTTATTGACTCGGCCATCAAATAGTTTCAAGCGGCATATTTTACGCGTGGATCTTGAAAGTAAGAAGCAACGCGACTTGGATTGCTCTCCAGCATCATCATGTGATCGTTGGCAGAAGCTGAGGCACAATATTATCGGCAGTTAGCCAATTCGGATTCTGCCAGTGTTACTTAAACCGAATAGCCTCCACAAAACCCGGGGCGATTCAGTGGAAATTGAGTCGGTAAACGGAGCGGTATTTGTTGTCAAATTTACGCCATCAAACGCCATCAAGAGGATACCCCCAGTGACTTCACCAACCGTTAAACCTAGGATATTTGTCGTGGAAGACGAGTACATCGTGGCTCGCGATATCCAACAACAACTTGAATACTTGGGCTACGATCCTGTAGGACATGCTGCCTTGGGTGAAGAAGCCATCACCTTGGCCGAGGAGCTTATGCCGGATCTGGTGTTGATGGATATTCAATTGGCCGGAACCATGGACGGCATTGAAACCGCTCAAATCCTCCGCACGCGATTTTCTTTGCCAATCATATTTCTCACGGCGTTTGCCACAGATGAAATTCTCGCCCGCGCCAAGCTTACCGAGCCTTACGGTTACATTCACAAGCCATTTTCTGAGCTAGATATGCGCATCGTGCTTGAGATGGCTCTCTATAAAAAGCAGGTGGACGTGAACCTAGCTGCGGCATTATTGTACAACCAAACCATCCTGGATAACATGGTGGACGGCATTATCACCATTGATGAACGAGGAGTGATTGATTTCTTCAATAAGGCTGCTTGCAATATTTTTGGCTATGAACCTGCAGAGGTGCATGGATGCAACGTGAGCATTCTGATGCCTGAGCCACATCGGAGCCATCATGATGGTTATCTAGAGCATTACAAGACTACAGGCGAGGCACGCATGCTCGGCATTTCGCGTGAAGTAGATGGCCTGCGCAAAGATGGCACTGTGTTTCCTATGAGTTTGTCGGTGGCTAAAGTCAAACTCGCTGGAACGGTTTCTTTCATTGGCACCGTGCGTGACATCACAGATAGCAAGGGCATCGAATTAGAGCTACGAAAGCATCGTGAACAGCTTGAAGAAATGGTAGCGCAACAGACAATGGAGTTGCGGGGAAGTGTTAGCGCAGCGCAGATTGCCTTGCGTGATCTCGAGCAACAAAAGTTTGTGCTAGACCAGCATGCAATCGTGAGCGTGAGCGATCTCATGGGAAGAATTACCTATGCCAATGGCAGATTCAGTGAGATCAGCGGCTATTCCCGTGAAGAGCTTATAGGACAGAATCACAGCATTCTGAACTCAGGGTATCACTCCAAGGAGTTTTTTAAGAGCATGTATAAAACGATTTCCCAGGGAAAAGTGTGGCAAGGTGAATTGCGTAACCGTTCCAAGGATGGTCATTTCTATTGGGTAGACAGCACTATTGTCGCGTTTATGGGGGAAAACGGAAAGCCTCGGGAGTACATTGCGATACGCACCGACATTACCGATCGCAAGCGCAGCGAAGAAGCCGCAAGCGCCAGCAACCATGCCAAGTCTGCGTTTCTGGCCAACATGAGTCACGAAATCCGCACGCCTATGAACGGTATAGTAGGTATGGTTGATATTCTGAATATGACTGAACTCAGGCCAGATCAGCGCCGCATGGTTGGTATCATTCACAATTCCTCGCTGGCTTTGTTGAACATTCTGAATGACATTCTGGATTATTCCAAGGTAGAGGCTGGCATGCTAGCGATCGAAAACATACCAACCAATCTGCGCAAAGTGGCCGAGAGTGTGGCGCAGCTTATGTACACCGCTTCGACCGCAAACTCCATCAAACTTTATGTATTCGTTTCTCCTGAGCTTCCGCGACAAATTATTTCTGACCCTAACCGGCTGCGTCAGGTGCTCATTAACCTGCTTGGGAATGCGATCAAGTTCACTGGTAAGCAAGAGGGTCGACCCGGTCAGGTAATGCTGCGCGTCGATTCGTGCACTTTGGCCAATGGACATCCCGGAGTGCAGTTCCACATTATTGACAATGGCATTGGCATAAGCCCAGAGACGCTGGCCAGGCTCTTTCAGCCTTTTTCTCAATCCGACGTAAGCACCGCACGAAAATTCGGCGGCACCGGCCTAGGTTTGAGCATCAGCAAAAGGTTGATTGAGCTCATGGGTGGGACAATATCGGTGAACAGCTCCTTTGGAGAGGGCTCTCGATTCACTGTCGAGCTGCCACTGCAAGAGCTTACTTCTGGTTGTGCTTCTTCGCCGGTAGAACAAAGTTTGGCCGGAGTGCACGTACTAGCCATAACCCGCGATGCGGCGATTATTGAGATCCTGTCAGCTTATTGTATTGCCGTGGGTGCCAAAGTTACCGTGACGGCCGATCTTGCTGCGGCCCGTCAGCAACTAGAGCAGTCGCAGCATTCACCTGTACACACAGTTGTTCTACTTGGTCACGATGTAACGACAAATGGTGAGAAATTAGGTTTGCCCGCAGAAGTCAGTGTCGTTCGGTTAACACAGTTCAGTAGCGGTTCCCGCAGCAATGAAATCGAAATCCAAGTCTATCCATTGCTCTACGATGACCTAATTCATGGGATAGGACTTGCTAGTGGGCGGTTTGTTGCTTCCGATATCACCAATCATATCCAAGATAAATCCCCAAAGCTGAGGAAAAATGTTCCGAGCGTTGAAGAGGCTGTACTTACCGGCCAACTCATTTTGTTGGCAGAAGATAATGAAATTAACTGCGAGGTGATGCAGGAGCAATTGCGCATATTGGGCTTCAGAGCTGAAGTTGCCAGAGACGGCCTAATAGCACTGGAGATGTTGCGTAGCGGTCGCCATGCCTTGCTACTGACCGACTGTCATATGCCAAATATGGATGGTTTTGAGCTGACAGCAGCTATACGTAAAGCTGAACCAGAAGGCACGCGTTTGCCCATTATTGCTATTACCGCCAATGCCATGAAGGGCGAATTCAAGCGCTGTTTGGATGGCGGTATGGACGGCTACCTATCTAAACCGCTGCGTCTGTTTGAATTGGAGCGGACATTGGCCAAATGGCTGCCACTAGCAGCTGAGTTGACTGAAAAAACTCAAGAGGAATCTTCGGATAAAGCGGCCGAGCTGGTTTCGAATAATTTGGCATCAGCAGATGACACGAAAGATGCCATGACTGGTTTGCCCGCAGTATGGGATGCTGCGACGCTCCTCAGCTTGGTGGACGGCAATGTTGACATGTACCATCGCTTGTTAGAGAAATTTTTGCTGAATTCGCAAAAGCAAGTTTTTGACATTAGAGCTGCTATGGCGGCTGGTGCGACTGATGTCATTGCTAATGTGGCACACAATTTAAAATCATCCGCACGCACTGTTGGTGCAATGCGACTAGGTGAGTTGTGTCATAAGCTGGAAACTGCCGGACGTGCAGGTGATGCACACACATGTGCCACAATTGTCGAATGTTTGAATGAGTTATTTAACGATGTGTCAGAAAGAATTAAAAAAGCTTGTCTGGCCTGAAGGTTTGAAAATGACTGAAATATTTATTATTAACAGGCGAATTTTAGGATGAAGTACAATATTTCGCGAGTTAGCTAACTCGGATTCTGCCTGACCTTGCCCGTGAAAAACGTATTTCTTAACTGTGGTTTAATTTCAAGTTAAGGAGACGGAGAAATGAAGCAAATAAAAAGCAAGCGAGCGGCGTACACACTCGAATACAAGCTGG
>JBIIMQ010000051.1:0-12148 GCA_044337935.1 Candidatus Nitrotoga sp. | reverse complement strand
ATGGCCATTGGCATGATGCTTGGATAACGATGGCAACAAAATAGTGGCAATTGCCGCACCGAGTACACCGGATGGAAATTCCATTAACCGGTCAGCGTAATAAAGCCAGGATACGCTGCCCGCCACCAGAAACGAGGCGAAAATGGTATTAATAATGAGGCTGATCTGACTGATCGATACGCCGAATACCGCCGGCCCCATCTGTTTGATAATGCGCCACACACCCGCATCTTTCAGGCTAAAGCGCAGGGTCGGCAACATGCCGATTTTATTCAAAAATGGCAGCTGAAATGCAAGCTGCACAAATCCGGCTATGAATACCGCCCAAGCCAACGCCATCACTGGCGGCTCAAAATATGGAGCCAACCACAGAGCAGAGCCAATAAAACACAAGTTAAGCAGAATAGGCGTGAAAGCAGGCACCCAGAATTTATTGTAGGTATTGAGTATCCCCGATGCCATAGCAACCAAAGAAATAAAAAATATGTACGGGAAAGAAATGCGCAACAACTGCACGGTAAGATCAAATTTCGCCGGTGTCGCCGAGAAACCCGGCGCACTCACATAAATCAAAATTGGCGCGGCGATAATGCCGATCAACGTTACGATGAATAAAATAACTGCCAGCAGTGAACTGACATGATCAACCAGTAGCTTGGTTTCCTCATGCCCCCGGCGGTTTTTATACTCACCCAGAATTGGCACGAAGGCTTGTGAGAATGCACCTTCCGCAAATAGGCGGCGCAACATGTTGGGCAATTTAAAAGCGACGAAAAATGCATCGGTCGCCATGCCCGCGCCAAAGACACGCGCAACCAACACATCACGAATGATGCCAAGTATGCGCGAAGCCAGCGTAAAACTGCCAACGGTACCAAGAGCTTTAAGCAGGTTCATTTATAGTCCGTTTGGAGCACACATGTGTATTAAATCACCGCACTTCTGCACAAAGTCGAAAGTTCCGGTTGCACAGATATACCAAGTGATATGTTTATCTGAATGATTTGTTCAGCATGCACCGTGACGGGTCATGCTCAATGCTACAGCCTCGGCGATCTGTATCCCATCCACGGCAGCAGAAAGAATGCCACCGGCATAACCCGCCCCCTCCCCCGCCGGATAAAGTCCCACAGTATTTACGCTTTGAAAATCCTCACGGCGCTTGATACGCACCGGAGATGACGTTCTTGTTTCCACACCAGTGAATACGGCATCCGGCATGGCAAATCCTTTAATCTGTTTATCAAATGCCGAGATAGCCTCTTTTATCGCTGTAATCGCGTAATCCGGTAACGATTCGGAAAGATCGCATAAATGCACGCCCGGGGTATACGACGGAATAACTGAGCCAAGCGAAACTGAGGGACGACCTGCGAGAAAATCACCCACTTTCTGGGCCGGTGCGTAATAGTTACCACCGCCCAATTCAAAGGCACGTGTTTCCCAATACCGTTGAAATTCGATACCGGCCAAAGGACTTCCCTGATAATCGGCCGGGGTAATGCCTACGACAATCCCGCTATTGGCATTGCGCTCGTTGCGCGAATACTGACTCATGCCATTGGTAACAACACGGCCTTCCTCTGACGCCGCCGCGACCACGGTGCCGCCCGGACACATGCAGAAACTGTAAACCGAGCGACCATTGCGGCAGTGATGTACCAACTTGTAATCAGCCGCACCCAACATCGGGTTACCAGCATTTTTGCCAAAACGGCAGCGATCAATCAAATGTTGCGGATGTTCAATGCGGAAACCGATAGAAAACGGTTTCGCCTCCATGTATACACCGCGCTGATAGAGCATATGAAAGGTGTCGCGCGCACTGTGCCCGATAGCAAGTACCACATGGTCACTGGCAATAAATTCACCATTAGCCAGCATCACTCCGCGCACTTGCCCATTATCGATTGCGATATCCTCCACCTTGCTCTGAAAACGAATTTCCCCACCCAACGCTTCGATATTCGCACGCATTTCTTCAACCATTCCAACCAACCGAAATGTGCCAATATGCGGCTTACTCACATAAAGAATTTCGTCCGGAGCACCCGCCTTAACAAATTCCGTGAGCACCTTGCGGCCATAGTGCTTGGGATCTTTAATTTGGCTATGTAATTTACCGTCAGAAAATGTTCCCGCGCCTCCCTCGCCAAACTGTACATTGGATTCCGGATTCAATTTTTTTTGCCGCCACAATCCAAACGTATCTTTGGTGCGCTCGCGCACGGTTTTACCCCGTTCCAAAACAATCGGACAGAATCCCATTTGCGCCAGAATCAACGCCGCAAATATTCCACAAGGGCCGGTGCCTATCACAATTGGCCTGGAGATTAAATTGGTCGGCGCATGCGCCACAAAGTGGTAACTTGTATCGGGAGTACGAGCAATATGTTTGACGCCTTCCAAACGCTGAAGCAATGCAGCTTCGTTCTTCACCTCTACATCCAGCGTATAGATAAAAACAATTGCCGATGATTTGCGGGCATCAAAACCGCGTCGAAATACGGTGTAACTGATTAACTCGTCCGCATTAATCCCCAACCGATCGAGAAGCGCGGTTTTAAGATCATCTTCAGAATGATTTAGAGGAAGCTTAACTTCAGTCAATCGCAACATGCACTGTATTCCAAATATATTCAGCCACGGAGTAATAAGAAATCCACCGACGGCAAAATCGCCATTTTACCGCAAGTGGGTTTGATAACGCTTTGGGATGTCAGAAGTATATGCATTTATTACTGCATGTCCCATGAAGGGAAAAATTATTCATCTGTTCGCTCTGGCTAGTAGGGTAATAGAAAATATAATTTCCATTCATATCGCCAGACATACGCCAAATCGTAATAATTTTCGCTTCATCGACAAACGATGTGAAATAATCGTAATATCCACAACGTCTTAAAGAATGAGCGACACTCTATCCATGCCCAAATGACATTACGTCGTTTGATTTTTACGATAGGCATCCGCAACAAGGAGAAGCAAATTGAAATCGTTGATTATCACCCTGCTTGTTGCAAGTATTTCCATACTCGCCGGATGTGCCGAACCAGCGCTAAAAACTGCACCCAAACCAAAAATCAATTGGAATGATGTTCAATCTATTGCAAGTGCAATTGATGTTCAACATGACGACATCAAAAAAATGACAAACTTCAAAGGCCCAAACAGTAGCAGCGGTGTGCTGGACACCGTTTTGTTGCGTGCCTGGAAATCGGATGAAGGAGGAATATTCAGTTACCAGATTTACGTTATAGATTACTATCACGGCGACTGGCGTTATTACGACACTGCAACTGATTCAAAAGGCAATAATCTTGCTATTAAACTTAATTCACGGGACGTGAGTGCATGTGATTACTCTACCTGCGCCCATCAGGAACATCTTGGAATCAATGTGTCGCGAGAATATCTGGAAAAAAATCAAGAAAACGGCATCATTTTTAAGGTACGCGGGAAAGCGAGTGAAGAAACTTTTTCGATTCCTGCAACGTATATCAAAGCCTTTTTGTCTATCACCCAATAATTTTGCTCATAGCCTCTTGTGTCAGTTTCAAGGAATTTCCGCGTCATTCATACGCCTCAAAATAATTTCTGTCTTTCTTAACAAACCCCGTGCTTCACGATGCTGATCGTAATAACGCGGATTGGGAACCATAGCGGCAAGTTTGGCGGCTTGAGCCGCGGAAAGCTGGGCTGCGCTGACCCGATAATAATACCGGGCTGCCGATTCCGCACCGAACACGCCATTACCCCATTCAATAACATTTAAATAAATCTCGAAAATTCGTTGCTTGCTCATCATTTGTTCCAGCATCACAGTGATAATTGCTTCCTCCACCTTACGCCAAGGCGTTCGCTTAGTGGATAAAAACAAATTCTTTGCCAATTGCTGGCTAATGGTAGAGCCGCCCGCCACGATCTTGCCCTTCTTCAGGTTTTTTTCATAAGCCTTCTGAATGCCATCCCAATCAAAGCCTTCATGATCAACAAACTTGGCATCTTCAGAGGCAATAATGGCGCGTTTAAGATTATTGGAAATCTTTTCATACGGAACCCATTGATGTCTCAACTCGGCATCCGGGTGCGTGCTATGTAGCTTCACCAATTGCTGATCCATAAAGGCACTGGTTGAAGGGTTATATTTTGTCCACCATACGATGTGGGCAAAAATCCACAGTTGATACAGCAATAAAGCAAGCAGTAGCAGCCCGGCTATGCGCCATGTCCAAGTCCATAATTTTTTCATATTGAAGACCGCGTTGACTTGATCAAATCAAACGCAGTTTGGCGATGACAGGAGCGGTATCGGGCCGCACGCTACGCCACAGAAAGAAAGCCTCGGCAGCTTGTTCAACCAACATACCAAGCCCGTCTGCAAGATAAGCTGCACCTTGTTCTTTGGCAAAAAGAAGAAAAGGAGATTCTCTTCCATACATCATGTCGTAGGCCAACGCATTGGGCGCGAAAATCCCGCCGTGTTTTACGTTTTCGCCATCCGCAAATGAGTCGGTTGGAGAAGCCAAAATAGCGCTGCCACTTCGCGGTAACGGCGGGAGTGAGTCCGCCAAACTACTTGAAGTCGCATTAATCACGCAATCGAATTGCAAATTTGAGAGTACGGTGTAACTGCCCCCCTGAATGAAACCGTGCGCGGCAAACACCGAGGCCAATTTGTGTGCTTTATCTTCAGTACGATTCACCACCGTGATTTTTGCGCCCGCATAAAGCAGTGGTAACGCCACACCATATGCCGCACCACCTGCTCCCATCAGCAATACACGCTTACCCTGCAATGTAAAATTGAGGTTCCGTTCAATATCGGCAACCAATCCTGCACCATCGGTGTTATCACCAATTATTTCCAAACCATCAAATTTCAGGGTATTCACGGCTAGGGCAGCTTGTGCGCGATCGGTGAGTTTTGTGGCAAGTTGAAACGCCTCAAACTTGAAAGGAACAGTGATGTTCACACCACGATATCCTTCATCACGCAAAGCGAATACCATGTCACGGAAACCATCCAGCGGCGCAAGAATGGCCTCATAGGTTAAATCCTGACAGGTTTGTTGTGCGAATTGAGAGTGAATCAGCGGAGATTTACTGTGTGAAATTGGGTTGCCAATTACGGCATAACGGTCAGTCATAATGACCGCAATTATAATGGCATTCCATCTACTTCATGAATAGTTACATGAAAGTAATCCAATAAAAATCCCCCGCTACTTTGGCAGGGGATTTCAAATTCCAAATATCTGAAAAACTAGAAATTGGCAATTATAGATAGCCTTGCAGCAATCGGGGAACCTGGTGTGATGTTGTTGTTATTATGGGCACCAGAATAATATTTGGCATCAAACAGGTTTTCGATATTCAACTGAGCCCGCACATTCTTATCAATCTTGGCATACACAGCCGCATCCACCCGAGTGAAGCCCGGCAAACGAACCGTATTATCCGTTGAGGTATACATGGCGCCACGATTGATCACACCAAGCCCAACCCCCCATCCCGGAGCAAAATCATATCGGTTCCAAAGTGAGAATGTATTCTTCGGAAGCTCTGCCAAGGCTGCCCCTTTTTGAGCGGTAGAAGATTGCGTATTAGTGAGTTCACCATCTTGATACGTGTATCCACCCATTACACTCCAAGCTGAAGTAACTCGACCAGCCAAACCAATCTCAATGCCCTTATTGGTTTGACCACCCGCCAAGATAGATACGGCTGGGTTATTTGGATCGGGAATAATTACATTGGTGCGGTCCAATTTAAATACAGCTGTAGTCAAAGCCAGATCGGGACGAATATCCCACTTGGCTCCAACTTCCATATTTTTGAATTTTTCCGGATCAAGCGCCTGGTTAGTCACAGTAAGCGAAGTGAGTTGTTCACCCGCTCTAGGCACATATGCCAAGCTATAGCTCGAATAAATTGAAACTGTTTCGATGGGCTTGTAAACCAACCCAACTCTCGGCGAGAGTAAATTATCACTAACACTGATTTCAGCAGCAGAATTATTGTTACGGTAATCTATATCATATTTATCAAAGCGTAATCCAAGAATGGCTTGCAACTTAGGCAACAAGTTGATCTGATCTTGCGCGTAGAATGATAATTGTTTTGTGACACTGTGGTTATCAACGGACTTTGTAGTAAACGCAATTGGATCAGACGTGATCGGGTTACTGGCAGATACAGTAACCGATTGGGCCGGACCACCATTAAAAGTTCCGAGATTGCGCATGTTATCCGTTTCCTGATGGCCCATTTCCATGCCAACAACAAAATCATGCTTTATTTCCCCGGTATTCAGAGAGAATAAAAGATCAGTCTGATTGAAGAAGTTATTCCGGCTGGTTGTATCGTTATAAGCACTGATCGCTACATTTCCAGAGCCATTCACTGAACCACTCGCATATACGTTTTGATAAAACTTGTCCTGCGATGCAAAACGAGTGCGGTTGCGAAGCTTTACATCATCGGTAAAACTGTGTTCAACAAGTGCGTTAGCTGCCTTAAGCTCAGAATTTGTCGGGCTGCGGCTGGGATCACCAAAAAATGTTGATACATCCGTGTTGTAAGGACGTCCGCTGCCGGCAAGAGAAGGAATACCGCGATCGGCCACACGCTCATCTTTGAAGTACTCCGCACTCAACACAATTTTGGTCCTGTCACTTGGCATAATCGTCGTTGTCGGATTAATGCCAAATCGCTTCAAATCCACACCGTCACGGTAACTCCCCGAATCTTCATACATGGCATTCAGCCGGACGGCAGCAACCTCATTAATGCCTTGGCCAACATCAAAAGCCATTCGTTTTGTATTGAACGATCCCGCTTGCGCCGATATTTCTTGTACCGGATTCCAACCGGCTTCTTTAGCAACCCGATTAATCACACCACCGGAACCACCCCGACCAAAAATCATCCCATTCGGCCCCTTCAGCACCTCGACTCTTTCTATATTGTAAAGATCACGATAGTACTGAACATCATCACGTACGCCATCAACGAAAAAATCTGCAGTAGAGCGATTGCCACGGAAAACCAAAGCATCACGGTTTCCTTCACCTTGCGAAATCCCCATACCGGGAACATAACGAACCGCATCAGCCATGCTTTGAACGGCTTGATCCTTGATTATATCCTTCGTCACAACAGATATAGATTGCGGAACATCACGCAAAAGGGTGTTGGTCTTGGTTGCAGTGCTGATTTTTGGAATGGAATAACCATCTGTTTTATTTGCCGTCACCTTGATTACAGGGAGGGTAGACTCACCTGCTTTTTCAGCATTATTTGCTTTGGGTTTGGCGGCCAAATTTTCTTTTACCTCATCAACAGGCTTAGGCGGTACAACAGCCAAACTCTCTTTTGGCTCATCCACAGGCTTGGCCGGCGCAACAGCCAGACTCTCTTTTGCCTCATCAACAGGTTTAGGCGACACAACAGCCAAACTCTCTTTTGCATCAGTCACAGGCTTGGGTGTGGTAACCAAATTTTCTTTTACATCAGGGTTTGATTTAACCACCTCGGGTTTAGCTGCGGATAATTTCTGCACAACGTACACATTTCCTTCCCGTACCGCCTGCAATTTGCTTCCGCTTAACAACCGACTGAGCCCATCTTGTACAGTGTAACTTCCGTTCAATCCTTTAGTTTTTTTCCCTTTGATAGACACATTGTCGAGAAATATCTTGGTACCCGTTTGTTTTGAAAAACGGTCTAACGCATCTTTAAGCGTACCGGCAGGAATTTTATAGGCTTTGACTTGAGCGCTCGACCCAGTGTCTGTCTGCGCAACCACAGCCCCTGGCAAAGTAGCAGTTACCACCCCAAAGCAAATTAACGCGCCATGCATCGCAATGGCAAGTTTGTTTAATCGACAATCCCGTGCATTAACATCCGCATTTTTTTTCATCATGTCTTCACTATATGTAAGGTTATGAGTGTGCATTTCATTCTTCTCAACATTGCTGGTTTCTGACCATTTAATTCTGTATAGGACACCTGAAACCATACTTATTTATTCCCAACATGAACATGGTAACATTAATGCGAACTATTTGCAATTGCAATTAAAAATTTCTAAGTCACCCATCTTGGGATTGCATAACGGTTATTTTCAATATCACAATGCGATTAACTACAATCACATGTGATTTTTTTACAAAAAACCGTAGTTCATCAGAAACATATCAAACAAAAAGCATATCTTGTCGCAAAAAATAAAAACAACCCTTAACCTATTCCACATCAATCACAGCCATAATTTCAACAAGATAGATGTCCGTACAATAGCAACAGTTAAGCTGTACCATGATCCACTATAGTTTTCGATACCAAAGATCAATGCAATGCCAGTAACTGGGATGCGCAGTCGTTGCAACACAAAGCACCGTGATAATTTTGGATGGGTAAACTAGTGTTATGATTGCGGGGAAAGTTGATGATCAGCTTCGGCAAGCAAGCTCAATGTGCTTCTGACCGCACCGTTACGAAACTTATTCACGAAGTAGAAATGGGGCATTTCTACTATGACCAAGATAAATCAACTATCCCAGCTTTAAATACTCTATCCATTTTTAAAAATGGTCGTAGAGTCATTGATTTTTTCATCAACCGACGAATCCTACAACTGTCGATGAAAATAGACTTTCATTTACTTATAACAAGGTGGCAGCTCCCGCCCAATAACCAGTTAAGCGCATTTCCCTGCCTCCTGCGCGAATATAAAATGCCGCGTTACAAAAGACAAAAAACTTGATAAATTTTGCCTAGCGTTTATTTCCTATTCGCTATCCATTCATCTACTCTTCGCTGTGCTTCCTCAACTGCAGATGGCGTCAAGTACGATTCAGCAATTTCCAATCCATCTTTTGCATTTGCGTCACCATCTATGCCAGCAATTTTGAACCATTTGTATGCTTCAATAAAATCTTGCTTAACAGTGTTGTCCGGTGTGTATACATTCCCCAAGCTCAGTTGTGCCACTTTAAATTGCGATGCCACATCCCCCTGCTCTGCAGCCTTACTCAACCAAAACATGGCCTTTAGATAATCACGGGCAACGCCTTCACCATTTGCGTACATAAATCCTATCGTATATTGAGCTTCAACATCTCCTTGCTCTGCAGCCTTATGGAACCAAGTAGCAGCCTTATGGAGGTCTTGCTCAACCCCGCGACCCTGCTCATACATGAGCCCCAAATTATTTTGGGCTAAGACATGCCCTTGTTCTGCAGCCTTGGTCCACCAGAAAATAGCCTGTTGATCATCTTGCGCGACACCTTGCCCACCTTCGCACATGAGCCCCAAGTAAAACTGGGCTTCCATATGACCCTGCTCCGCACTTTTCTTAAATAATTCAGCCGCTTTAGCGTAATCTTTATCAGCGACAAATTTCATTCCTTCATCAAAAGTTTCAGCTAAATCTGGATGTGTCATCGCTACCATATTGCACCTTTCTTTACTGACTACTGCATAATTCACTCCGCTGCAATAGCGGATAATTATTGGAGTTAAAAAACTATTATTTTACAAACAAAGCCATTACGTAAAATCGCTTACTCTTTGATTTCCATCTATTTAAATAAGCCGGCCCTTAGTACATATCGCGCGATTATGAAACACAACATGGCCGAATTATCCATATCAACACAGCACTTGGAATTTCGTATAATTTCCTTCAATCAAAAATTCAGTCATACCCTATCTATTTACTCTCATCAGAAGAAAACGATTTCATAGTAACGTCAGCGTGTTTTTTGGCATCAACAAGATACGCGCGGAATATTTCATCACCGGTTATTTGGCGTAGTTGCTGCATATAGTGAGTGCGCTTGTTATCGTCAATAGCACTAGATTCCTTGACTGCATCTACGCGAACCAATGTATAGCCATTCTGTGCATTTTCTAAACCGACATAGGCCGGAAGAACATTCACCTTTGCCTGGAATACTTGTCGAACAAGATTAATATCCAATCCGGCACGTTGATCACGCGTAATAGCAACTGGCACTGTCCAATTCATGTTAGTTTTATCACCGCGTTGCAATTGTGCCAATATCTCCTGACCTTGCTTAACCGCTAGTTCCATAGCCTGCTTACGCAATAATTTTTGACGGATATCCTCTTCCACTTCCTTCAACGGGCGAGTACTGGCTGGCTTATATTCCAACAGCCGGGCCGCGAACAATGTATTAGGTGCAATTTCGACAGCAGCGCTATTACGCTTTTTCTTAGTTACGTCTTCAGAAAACACTGCTTGCAACGCTTTATCAGTCCAAGGCAACGCACCCGCCTGCTTTTGATTCAACCAACCACTTTGCTGCAGCGGCACTTTTATCAACTCTGCAGCCGGCTTTAAAGTGTCACTCTGTTCGTACACGGTATTGCTGAATTTATCTGCCAATTCGGCAAATTTTTCATTTGCCATTGACGATCTCAATTTCTGCGAAATGGAAACTTTTACCTCGGCAAACGATTGCGATTTGGCAGGATGCACCGCCAACACTTTAATAATGTGATAACCAAAATCAGTTTGCACTACCTCACTGAGTTCACCCACTTTAAGTTTGAATGCTGCATCCTCAAAGGGCTTAACCATCATTCCGGGCCCAAACAAACCTAAGTCACCTCCGTTTGCCGCAGATCCGGGATCCTGAGAATGCTGCTTGGCCAACTCGGAAAACTTGGCCGGTGATTGCTTAATCTGCTGCAAAATCTGCTCAGCTTTGGCTTTGGCAGCCTGTTTGTCCGCATCAGAAGCTTTCGCCCCTGCCGCAATCAAAATATGCGCTGCCTGCCGCTGCTCAGGAGTACCGAATTCACTCTGATGTTCATCGTAATATTTCTTGATCGCCGCATCATCCACTGTTACCTGTGATTGCAATGCGTCTGCTGAAAATGATACGTACTCCACCCGCGCCTGCTCATCCGTTTGAAATTCTTTCAAATTCGCATCGTAATAACTTTTCACCGCAGCTTCGTCAACTTTAGCCTGCTTTAAATAAGGCTCAAAAGGAATATTAGCCAACGCAACTACACGCTGTTGTTCATTCAAACGTATCAGATTATCTGCGGTTGTTCGTGACGAAAAACCATTCCGCATATATGCATCAATCAATTGCCGCATATATAACTCGCGCGCAACGTTTGATTCAAATGTCAGCGGCGTTATTTTCTCGCGCTGCAAGACTGACTCATACAACTGTTTATCGAATTTCCCATCTTTCTGAAATACGTCAATATCAGCAATGGTTTGGGCCAAGAATTTCTCACTCACGGTTAACCCAATGGAATGCGCCTGAGACATTAACAAATGTTGAGCCACCAAACCTTCCAGAATTGAACGCTTGATTTCAGGCTTGTCAAACATGGCCTGATTGTAACTATTCCCCATCACTTTACGCATTCTTTCCTGCTGCTGACGCATCGCTTGATCAAACTCGGCCTGGTTGATTTTTTCACCATTTACCGTGGCTAATGCCTCGCTTCGAGATGATTTGTTGTAGGTATCCACCCCCCAAAATGCAAACGTGAGAATGATAAGAAATAATACAATTTGTACGAACCGTTTGTTCCCATGTACGAAATCAAACATATTTAGCGCCCGATAAATTTGTTTACAATGAACGAAAAAAGGCGAACTTTCGTTCGCCTTTATGCCTTAATGTGGCGGAGTGGACGGGACTCGAACCCGCGACCCCCGGCGTGACAGGCCGGTGCCTAAACACCGTACCCATGCAAACATTGTAGCATTTTTCAATTCCAAAAACAATAAAAAAGACCCCCGTGATCACGGGGGCCGCTGGGTGGATATTCCAAAAATTGGCAGCAAAATTATGTGGCTTAGGGGGAATAATATGAACAACGACTGGATTGAAAACGAACGTAAACTGTTTGAGGCTGATGCCGTGAAACACGGGTTTGATGTGCAAAGTTCGAAGCGCAAGCATGCTGAATCAATGGATGATTACGCAAATGGTTCCACTGGATATAGGTGGTCAGGGTGGTTGGCTGCGAAGCAAGCGATGGTGAATCGCCCCGGGTTTTGAGGAGGCTCCAAATCTTGAGAGAATGGAGCCATGAACAAGACAAACAAATATTCCCCCGAAGTAAAAGAACGAGCAGTCCGTCTGGT
>JBIIMQ010000003.1:0-36322 GCA_044337935.1 Candidatus Nitrotoga sp. | reverse complement strand
ACCTGTGCGTCGGCGATCTCTTGGCGCACACATCGGAGCTCGACGCAAAAATCGCCGAATACGACCGCGCCATCGCCCAGGCCGCGCGTGACGATGAACGCAGCAAACGCCTGATGAAACTCCCCGGTATCGGCCCCGTCACCGCCAGCACCATGCTGGCCAGTATAGGCGGTGGTCATGACTTCGATAACGGACGCCAGGTGGCAGCGTGGATCGGCCTTGTGCCGGGCCAATACAGTAGCGGCGGCAAGGCGCGGCTCGGGCGCATCACCAAGGCCGGAGATAACTACCTGCGCAGCTTGTTGGTCATGGGCGCGCGTGCGGTGCTCAACAGCATCGGCGACAAACAGGATAGATTTAGTCGCTGGGCGCGAGCATTGCAGGAGCGGCGCGGCTACTGGCGCGCGGTGGTCGCCATCGCGGCAAAAAATGCACGGCTGGCGTGGGCGGTGTTGAAGTACGGGGAAGATTTTAAACTGGAGTTGATCAAAGACTGAAAATCAAAACCGTCTGCCAGAGAGAAGAATCTTGAAAGGAATATACACGCCGCCGGGCGGCGACTAAAGAATCACCGATGCACTGCCAGCGTTGATGTGAAGCGGGTTGGACCCGCGCCGGGAGAGCCTGATCTATTTACAGGGGAAGCAATAGAACCCGACTAACGAATGAGGCCCCGGCGCGCGTCTTTCATCAGGGTCCGGGCAATAGCCCAACATGACCGGTTGTAGTTTAGCAGTCCTTCACCTTCTCGCACGATGCAAGCAGTGAGGTTTGAAACGGAACAGAGAATGGCAATGAAATAGAAAATCAAAACCGCTTGCTAAATTGGGGAAGCCCTTGTAGTTTTGTAGATATGACATCCAACCCGCGTCAGTTAAGGAGCATCCCGGGGTCTAACATTCCAACAAACTCTGCTAGATAGCTAGCCCCCATTACTAAATTGTAATGTTAGCCAAGTAGGGTGGGCACGTTTTTGTGCCCACGCAGGCAGCGTTAATCATACCCCGGCATCGCGCTTTCCATCACAACAGCCCAGTCATGCGCATATACCCCATCACGCACATGGCAAGATCACTCAGGCTGGAATTTTCGGGAGCGCTTTATCACGTCACATCGCGCGGCGATCGTCGGGAAGATATTTTTCTGAGCGACGAAGATCGCAATGATTGGCTCGAAGTGTTAGGGACTGTTTGCGCGCGGTTTAACTGGGTAATTCATGCTTACTGCCAGATGACCAACCACTACCACCTGCTGGTAGAAACGGTGGACGGTAATCTGTCTGGCGGGATGCGGCAATTGAACGGTCTATATACCCAGCGCTTCAATCGACGCCACGACTTGGTGGGGCATCTTTTTCAAGGTCGCTACAAAGCCATCTTGGTGCAAAAGGAAGCGTATTTGTTGGAGCTGACGCGCTATGTCGTGCTGAACCCGTTGCGCGTTCGCATGGTGAAATTACTCGACGACTGGCGTTGGAGCAGCCACCCTTTTACCACCGGGCAGGAGACACCTCCGCCGTGGCTGGATATGGATTGGTTGCTGGGTCAGTTTGGTTCGCAACGGGTTAAAGCACTTTCGGCTTATCGCAAATTTGTGATGGACAGCAGGGGCTTGCCCAGCCCCATGTTGGATACACGCCACTAATTGCTGCTGGGTGATGACGCTTTCGTGGAACGCCATCGGCAGATAAAAAATTCAGATGAGTTGCGGGAGGTTTCAAGGGCACATCGAAGAACGGTCGCTTTATCGCTGGACGAGTACCGGATGCGCTACCCGGATAGGGATCATGCAATCGCCCAGGCGTACCTATCCGGCGCATATACCATGGCGGAGATCGGGTGCCATTTCGGGGTACACTATATGACGGTCAGTCGCGCAGTACGGAAGTTTGAAGCAGGCCAAAAGAAAATGTTGTAATGTTAGAACTGCCCCCCCGTGCCTCGTGCTGATGATGGAATGACCGGATTTTATTGTGGTATTTTGTTGCTGTTCGCGGATTATGGATTTGTTGCTATACAGGGACGGGAACGTCCCTTTTATTCGTTGGATTTCATTGTATACGGAGGTTGTTATGCTATTTATTACAAATAGGTTTCCGAAAGGTTCGATTCAAACCAAGGCGGGTAGGAAGTTTGAATTTGATTTGAAAAATAACGCTCCTAGCAACTCTGTTTTTTTCTGCCGAAAGGAGGCTGACGGTAGTTTAATGGAGGTTGGTGGGATGAGCTTTTTAACAGAGTTGAAAAGTTCTAAATACCGGCAAATCATGCTTTATATTCATGGTTTCTCTAATCTTCCGGATGATATTTTTGAGGCCGCTTCGGAGTTTCAAAATCTGTGTGATCAAAAGGATGCGGATGAAATTTTAGTTGTTCCCATAATCTGGCCGTGCGATAACGACCTGGGCGTTGTCAAGGATTATTGGGATGATCAGAAGTCCGCAGATGGTAGCGCATTGTCCATGGCGAGAGCGTTAAATCGATTTCTTGAGTGGCGGGAGTCAAATTTAAATTCACCCGATATTGATCCTTGCTTGAAACGAATTAATGTCCTGGCGCATTCCATGGGGAACAGGGTATTGCGAGAAGCGATGTTTGCATGGAATAGATATGATCTCCCTGATGGCGTTCCTCTTATATTCCGTAATACGTTTCTTGTTGCGGCAGATATAGAGAATGAGTCTATTCACCGGAATGAAAGAGCAAAATTAATTTGTGATGCTTCGCGAAATGTGGTTGTCTATTTTGCTTCGGATGATTTGGCTTTGCGCGCAAGTAAAGCGGCAAATTTGAAAAATAAAGTCGCTTCACGCCGTCTGGGACATACCGGGCCTGAGAATATGGAGATGACGCCCAAAAATGTTTATGTGGTGGATTGCGATGATGTGAACAATGCATATGATAATCCGAAGGGGCATTCTTATTTCAGGAGCGGGAAGGAAAAAGGAAAACCCGGTTTGGTCTTTGAACATATTTATACGTGCTTAAAAACCGGCAGAGTGTTTCCAGAGGATGAGTTACGCCGTTCGACGATTATTCGCGAAAGTTGATATTTTGTTTCCGGGGAATGCCATACGGTAAAGTCTCATCGTTCTTTGGCTTTACGCCGGGCATTCTGCAACAGGAGGGAGTATGGATTCAGAAAAGCAAAAAACGCCGCAATCGATGATTTCGCTGGGCATTTCTGTCGGAAAAGATTTGGTGTCCCTGCTGCGTGATGGCGCATTGCTGTTGCTGGCGATTTTCCTGGTGATATATCCCGACAAGATCAATTCGATATTAAATGAGGCAGGTTTCAAGGAAGGTAATTTTGCCGGGTTGAAGTGGCAATCCAGCCTCGATAATTCAACCCAGGCACTTAAAGAAGCCGAGGCAAAAATATCCGAGCTTCAACGGGAAAAAAATGAGCAGGCGAAAGCGTTGGCTGAAGCAAAGACCATGCTGGGTGATACCGCGCTAAGGCAACGTATTGTCCAGATGGAAAAAAGTAACACTGCTCAAAAGGAATCAACAGAGTTGGTGCTGAATTCTGTTGCACAGACTATCAAGGCAAATTCGGCTTTGGTTGAAAAAATACAAGCACCGTTTAATAAATCTGACTATCTGGTTGGTTTGCAAACACTTGGAATTCCAGATGAAGAGAGGAAAGCCATTAATGCGAAGTTGAGTGCGGATGGTTATGGCCTCGACAGCATCACATGGTCTTATCCGGCTGGAGAGCGCCCATCGTGGTTCGCATCCCGCTCGACGGTTTTCTATTATTCGGTATCGGCTTTGCCTGCCGCGCAAGAGCTCGCACGGATGATGAAAACTTTAACAAAGCAGGATTTTGTTGTGCAGCGGGGGGCGGGTTTGGGGGTGGATCCGAGCCGAAGGAGTGTGACGTTGTTTGTTCACTTTATTAAGGGATAAGCGTTAAGAACTAAGCGGGAAAAGTTGGATGAGGCGCAGTATGAAAGGCGCAGTTCTGCAATTATTGCTTATGGTGGGGGAGAGATTTTGATGCGCAAGACTGGATTGGTCATGATGTTGTGTCTTTTTGCATGCGCTTTTCCCTGCGTTGCACAGTCGCTGATTGGTTCGCCAGACCGGGGATTGGCGTGGGTGACGGATCAGGTGACCGCTCCACGGGTTGTTTACCGCACATTTGATAGCCGAGCTGCAGCCGGGAAGGTCAGTTATCACGTCTATACACCCGCGACATATGACGATCCCAATGTTCGTTTGCCGGTACTGTACTGGTTGCACGGAACGGACGGCGGACTGGTCGGTATTCGGCCAATGTCCCAGTATTTCGATGAGGCGATTGCAGCAGGCAAGATGCCGGCAATGATTGTCGTGTTTGTAAACGGTTTGCCCCGGCGTCTTTGGGCGGATTCGAAAGATGGATCATCTCCGGTTGAAACCGTGTTTATCGCGGACGTCATTTCAGATGTGGATAAAGAGTTCCGCACTATTGCCAAGCGGGAAGGCCGTATTCTCGAGGGGTTTAGCATGGGCGGGTACGGTGCGGCCCGATTGGGATTCAGGCATCCGGAGCTATTTGCCGGTATTTCAATTCTTGCCGGGGGGCCGCTTGATCTGGAGTTTCGCGGGCCGCGAGCACAGCAAAATCCGCGACTTCGCGAGCAGATTCTTCGTGATATGTGCGGAAACGACATGGATTATTTCAGGGCGATAAGTCCATGGTCGGCTGCTGCGACGGCGGCAGTAGCTTTGCGCGACAAGAAAACGGTTATCCGGTAGTTGGTTGGTGATCGAGATGGTACACGCGATCAGAGTCGACAGTTCCATGACAGAATGAATAGCCTGAATATAGGGCATGATTATTTTGAGCTGCCGAACGTCGGGCATGATGCGCGAGGTTTGCTGACAGCGCTGGGTGACGGAAACGGCGATTTTTATCGGCGGGCGCTAGGACTTGCCGACTCTGCGGTGAAAAGATAATTGCTCGTTGCGAGTGATGTTTGAACGAAAAATCAGGCGCACTACCGGGCGGCAATTTTGCTGTGTGCCATTGCCGCCGATGATTTGAATGTTAACGTCCCGCCAGGAAGTTCAGCAATTTCTTGAGCCATACTGAACAAATCCCTCCGTTCGGGCTGAGCTTGTCGAAGCTATTTTCAACCTATTGATTTTATATAAGAATGTTTCAGCAGGCTCAACGCGACCGAATTCGTTCAGCGTGACCTTAACTGATTACGCCGAGTTGTTTGAAAAGCCCATAGGTATCCAGAACGTCCCAGTGTTCGGCAAGTTTCCCGTCTTGAATACGGAAAATGTCGACTGCGGCCATGCTGTAGCTTTTGTGGGTGGCAGGGATTCCCAGCCAATCTCCTTTTTGTGTACCCGTGTATGTTCCATAGGCCCAAACGGTATCGCCTTCGGCTACGATCTTGGTGAGGTTGTAGCTCCAATCCGGAACGGCATTAAACCAATCGGCAAAAAATTGCTTGAACCCCGTCAAACCTTGTGGAACAAGCGGGTTATGCTGGATATAGTTTTCATGCATGTAATTCGCCAAGTTTGATAATTCCTTTTTGCCAAAGACTTCTTCACCAAAGTTAGATAATACTTGCTTGTTTTTTTGCGCTGTGTCTTGATCCATTGTGTTTCCTCCAGTGTTATGTGAAAAATTGAAAAGTATGGTTTTGGTAGTGTTACATGTTGATTTAATGATATTTTTTATTAACTACGGTGTTGATCGTGATTGGTTGTTGCCAGTGCAAGATCAATATTGCGCATGATATAAATATTGGTTACCATTAGTAAGTAGGCACTTAAAACATATATAGGTACTTAATGGATACTAATAATGCAAATGGAGCTGGCAAGGTGCCGGCTTGGAATGTTTACAACGCGCAATGCCCGACTCGCCAAGTGCTTAACAGGATTGCCGACAAATGGACGGTTTTGGTAGTGAGTTCTTTAGAAGGCGGGACTAAACGTTTTAGTATGTTGCGGCGTGAAATTGGTGGCGTTTCCCAGAAGATGTTGACGCAAACATTGCGCGGGCTCGAACGTGACGGGCTGGTTACAAGAACCATTTATCCTGCGGTGCCGCCGAAGGTGGAATATTCGCTTACTTCGCTTGGTCGTACTCTGGTCGTATTACTTGATACTGTCCGGGTATGGTCCGAGGCGCATATTGAGGAGGTGCTGAAAGCTCAGGCTGTATACGATAGCGCGGAGGTGCAGGAATCGGATTCCGGTTCTGCGCATCGGCAGGGTGTGTTACGCGTTGTGCGCCGATAATATTTTTCTCGTATTAATTTATGGTAGTAGAGTGGTTTGTTTTCGGTGAAATTTCTTTCGCTTTGTGTCAGTGTAAAATTCCGCTAACAAGTTTCTTGGTCTTGCCCGAGTAACTTAATCATTGATAAGGATTTGTCCCATGCGTGAAGTACGCACTGGTAACGCGCTGTCATGCGCTTCTTCTAAAGCTGCCAATTTATATCAGGAGGCGGTCGATTTAATTTTGGGTTCGGAATCCGGTGCCGCTGAAACTCTTGATATGGCGCTTGAGTTAGATAAGGGTTTTGCTTTGGCTGCAGTTGCACGTTATTACGTGGTAAAAGATACAGGGGAGTCCGACGCCGGTGTTTATCGGGAGCATGCAAAACAGGCGGCACTGAGCGCAACTGATTGGGAGCGTGAACATGTCGACGTTCTAATTGGGTTAATGGATCAATCCCGTGATGCCCAGGCAAGGGCGCTGGACTATATTAAAACCACACCTGCCGATTTGTTGGTGATATCCCAGTTGACGGGTGCTATGTTTTTTTATGGCGGGCCACAAAAACTACAGAAAGTTTTGAACGTATATGAATCAGTTGAAAATGCCTTTAATGATGATTGGGCATTTCTTGCGCGGTTGGGATTCGCGGCAAGCGAGGTGGGGCAGCACAAACGTGGCCGCGAGCTGATTGAGCGGGCATTGGATATTCGGCCTCAGGCACTTTATTCTATTCACGGGTTGGCCCATGTGCTACATGATGAGGGTGCAGCAGATGAATCGGCAAAGCTGATTCAGGGCTGGCTTAAGGAACATGAATCCGGTGCCCGCAATGGACAAATGTACGGGCACGTTCAGTGGCATCTGGCTTTGTCCGAATGGCAAACAGGCGACCGTGAATCCGCGAGGCAGCGATACCGAAAATATTGTGCGCCGGAAACTACGACATGCGGCCCGATTCTTACGCTTGCCGATTGCGGTGGATTTCTGCTCAGGGAGTATTTGCAAAGCGGGCAAACGAGTGCATTGGGTAGTGACGTGCTTAAGCATATTGATCATGTTTGGGGTATGGTTGGTCATCCGTTCATTGCACTTCATGTGGCTGGACTTTATGCGTCTGCAGGTGATTCGCCCGGACTCAAACGGTGTGAGGATGCTATTTCCGCTACGCCTGACGGGGTGAATCGCGACGTTTCGCTGGCGTTGGTGTCTTCATTGTGTGATTTTGTGGCAGGTAATTATCAACAGGCGACACAAACGCTGGCAACAATTTCTCCGGGCGCGCGCATTGGTATTGGCGGCAGCAATGTTGAAAGAATACTCGTCGATTTAATAGAAGAAAGTGCCAACACACTGCAATAAGCATGCGATATAAATAGAGAGAGATGCTGCAAGCTGTACCGGGAGTCGGAGTGGGTCGCAAAGAACAAACCAGAGGAATGTTCTTTGCGTGCCTGATTGTTATGTGTTGATTATTTATTCACCTGAACGTACCAGACGTACCCGATAGCCGGCACTGTTGTGCTCCGAGCCGTAATCCACAAAACCATAATCGAAATTAACGCCCCAGGCATAGGCGGGCTCGCCGGCTATGGGTGGCGCCGACCAGAAAGGGGATCCCGGTGTTCCCGGAAAAACATCGGTATCAATGGCCGGATTGCAACGGCTCTTATCCACGATGCTTAATAATTCCTGTAGTCTGGGCAGGCGCCAAGGTTTGCCACTGTTGGACGCTTCGTTGTTGGCCCAGCCCGATGCCTGATCCGAATTAAAAGCGGTTGCACTTCCGCTGCATCCATTGGCTGTGATTTTCATTCCTTCAACGTTGCGTCGCCATATTAAGCTGGTAGTGTTATCGGTGACTTCATTACCGTCCTCTGAAATGACAAATCTGGCCTGAGTTTGCGGTTGTGTATTTCCGTTGCCTGATTCGGACAACTTGTCCGGCGATTGTGGAGTAATGGTGCTCATAGATTATGCTCCTGAAATAGATTTAAAGTAGATTCGAATGATGTTGCATGGCCATTGGGGGTGATGCTGCCGACAGTAGCATCTTCAGTTCTGGGTGTTCATTTTTTTAGCACATATTCGTCATAATTATGTGTCCGCCGCCATGTTTTGCCGGGCATGAAGTTAGTCTGATATCTGCTTAAAGAGGTGTTGTTGTTTTGCATTGATAAAATATGCGCCGACACTTCCCATCTTGTCTTTTTTTGGTTAGGATGTGTCCCTAATTGCTGTAGCGCACCTTCACTCTAGCTTCACACTAAATCACCAGTATTTTTACTTTCCAATTATAAAGCGAGATTCATCATGAGTGAGCATATCCGTTATGTTACCGATTCAACTTTTACCGCTGATGTTCTGCAGGCACCGCTACCGGTATTGGTAGATTATTGGGCAGAATGGTGCGGTCCGTGCCGCAGCATCGCTCCGATTCTGGAAGAAATTGCCAAGGAATATGCCGGGCGTATGACTGTGGCTAAAATGAATGTGGATGAGAACCAGCAAACTCCGCAAAAGTATGGTGTTCGTGGTATTCCCACGCTAATGTTGTTCAAGAATGGAGATATCGAAGCAACTAAAGTTGGGGCATTATCAAAGTCGCAGCTAACTGCATTTATTGACAGCCATATTTAAATCATTTAAGCTCGTTTCGATATTGGTAATTGCCTTGTTTCGTTAGATTCCGCCTCACCAAACTCTCAAACCCTGATACGCAAGACAGTTCATGAGCGCGGTATCCACGCACAGTTCGTAATACATCCCTGAGCAGGCTCCGTAACTTTCGTAATTTCACTCGACCATCCCATATGCATTTATCTGACCTCAAGACCAAACACATCACCGAACTGGTATCCATGGCAACAGCAAACCAGATTGACAATGCCAACCGTATGCGTAAGCAGGATCTGATTTTTGCGTTACTGAAAAATCAGGCGAAGAAAGGAGAGAGTATCTTTGGCGAGGGTACACTGGAAGTGTTACCCGATGGGTTTGGATTTTTGCGTTCGCCGGATATTTCTTATTTGGCGGGGCCGGACGATATTTATGTCAGCCCAAGCCAGATTCGCCGGTTTAATTTGCATACCGGGGATTCGATTGAGGGCGAGATTCGCACGCCGAAAGAAGGTGAGCGTTACGTTGCTTTGGTAAAAGTGGACAGGGTTAATTCCGAAGCGCCGGAAAATACAAAGAACAAAATATTATTTGAAAACCTGACGCCGTTATTTCCGACCAAGCAAATGGCATTGGAGCGGGAAATTCGTGCGGAAGAAAACGTTACGGGCCGCATTATTGATATTGTTGCCCCTATTGGTAAAGGTCAACGCGGGTTATTGGTTGCTTCGCCAAAATCGGGTAAAACGGTGATGCTGCAGCATATTGCCCATTCCATTGCGGCAAATAATCCGGATGCGCATTTGATTGTTCTGCTGATTGACGAGCGTCCTGAAGAAGTGACTGAAATGAGTCGCAGCGTGCGCGGAGAAGTGGTTGCATCGACCTTTGATGAGCCTGCCACGCGTCACGTCCAAGTCGCCGAAATGGTACTTGAAAAAGCCAAACGGTTGGTTGAGCACAAGAAAGATGTAGTCATTCTTCTGGATTCTATTACGCGGCTGGCACGTGCTTATAACACGGTGGTGCCGTCTTCCGGTAAGGTGCTGACTGGTGGTGTGGATGCCAATGCTCTGCAACGTCCCAAACGATTTTTCGGAGCGGCCCGTAATATTGAAGAAGGCGGTTCGCTCACTATTATCGCGACGGCGCTGGTGGATACCGGTTCCCGTATGGATGACGTTATCTATGAAGAATTCAAGGGTACCGGCAATATGGAGATTCATCTCGACCGGCGCATGGCCGAGAAACGCATTTATCCGGCGATTAACATCAATCGTTCCGGTACGCGCAGGGAAGAGTTATTGATTAAATCGGATCTTCTTTCCAAAATTTGGGTGTTGCGCAAGTTGCTTTATCCAATGGATGAGTTGGAGGCCATGGAGTTTTTGCTGGATAAAATTAAGGCGACCAAAAACAACGCTGATTTCTTTGATTCGATGCGCCGTTAAAATTTCAACTGATCTTACTAAAAAAACGCGCGACATCATCCGCGCTCGGCATCATCGAAGCTATTCTAAAACATCCCGATAATCAATTTTGCAGAAATGTTGCTAGCCGGAATACCGCAGCTGGCCATCTTTTGTGATTGCAAGCCAACGGTTCCGAAATCAAATTAGCGTTCTTCAGGCCGACTGAAAATTCGTTCCTTGGGCCGGGGGAAATTAGCCTTTTCTTCGGTGGTGTCACATAGATTACAGCCTTTGCGCAGGTTATCTTCCTCCTGTTCCAACGCAAAAGTAGTCATCATTTTTGACGAGTTAGTAGCCAGAATAACTGTTAATCCCGGGAATTGTTCCTGAGCTATTTTTTTCAGCTGGGTAAGAAGCCGTTGTTGCCAGTCTTCGTGTAAACCGGCTTCAGGTTCGTCAATTAATAAAATTGTGTTGCGCGTCATATATGAGCCAAAACGTACAAATAATTGCAGCAGATTTTTCTCTCCGTTGCTAAGTGCGTCGAGTCGATGTGGCTTTTCATTGCGTATGATTTCAGCTTCATGCGGATCGTTACGAACATCTTTGAGGGTGGTTATGGTTCCGGCAAAAACCCGATCATTCACCAGTTTTACTGCGCGATCAAAACGTCCGTCATCAAGCCATTTCAACCAGACAAATAAATTGTCGAGTGAGTCACGCCAGTCACCGCTTTCAATACCGAAAGAGTACGAGGGGGCATAATTCCAATCCAATGGGGGAACAATGGCGCGATGCTGATCCGGATTGACCGGCGTAATGTTGCGTTGGGCTGCAAAATGGATGACGGTGGGCCAGTCCAATACGCTTTCTTCAAAGCCACCAATTTTTTCACCCGTGGCTTCATCGATATTCGAAATGAAGTTTGTAATCCATTTGTCATGCAGGCCTATTGTCGACCAAGTTCCCGCTTCATCACGGCAAAAACCAAAGCGATGCCATTGCTGTGCCCCAACTTTGTCCAGTACTTCTTGATCCCATTGACGCAGGTTATGCTCCGTCTCCAATTGGCCGGCAAACAGGGATAGTACGGCGACTCGTTCATCGCCGTTGTCATCGTAATGAATGCGGAAATCCAGCTGAGCCCGTCCCGGGCCGTGGTTCAGGCTTCCCAGCTTGAAAGGGGAATCAGCTTGGCGACTATGTGCTGCGGCCAAATTTTGCGGCTTGGTGAAGCCCGTCATTCCCATCAATGCTGAAATGAGTTCCAGTATGGTTGTTTTGCCCCGACCATTTTTGGAGTGGAGCATGAAAAAATTACAGGACTCGTTATTTTTGTCGGTAAAATTTATTGCTTCCGGCTGTGTTTGAAACGGTCCGATGCGGTCTATGGTCAACCATAGCGGTGTGAATTCGTATATCGGGAAGTTATCCATTGATCGTTTTCTCCTTGTGGCGACGGCCATGACCTGCACGATGTTGTAGTCATTTGGCAAGCCATGTGCTCGAACTGCCGATTGAACCAAGAGCCTCCAGCATTCGCCCGTTCACGGCAAGCTTTTAGTACCGTGCTCATGGAAAAAAGGGGTGCATTCTAGGCCAAAGAAGATTGCACGGTCAAGGCGAAGTCCGATTTTTGTACTGCCAAAATCTTAATGTTTTTTTGAATTTTGCTGGGGCAGAAGGGTAAAGGTGGGAGTGTTGCAACGATGGAGCTATGGGAGGGTGATAAGTATTGCCTGCAGCATGATTCGCCCAAACTTTATCGATTAGGTATATTAATTTATTTATTGTGAGTGTCAATTATTGTTGCCTCATTCTACAATTTTGGGGGACAATTCAAATTTTTTGCTTGTACCGTATTTACTTTTTTGCAAGGAAAGCGTTGGTATGTCCGAGATCGCCGAGATCTATCAGCTCACCCAAACTCCTACACAGCCGCCATTACATTGGTATTTCGATCCAAAAATTTTGGAGATTGAACAACGCCTGTTATTTGACAATGGCCCCGGCTATATCGGGCACGAACTGCTGGTACCTAATCTAGGTGATTATCATGTTCTAAACTGGATGGATAATGCCAAGATGTTGGTGCGTAATCAGAATGGAGTAGAGCTGCTCTCAAACATTTGCCGTCATCGTCAGGCCACCATGCTTGAAGGACGCGGCAGCACAAAAAATATTGTATGCCCGTTACATCGCTGGACTTACCAACTAGATGGACAACTACTGGGCGCACCGCGCTTCCCGCAAAATCCCTGTCGGCATCTTAATAAAACCCCATTGCAACACTGGAACGGCCTGCTGTTTGCTGGGAAACGCAATATTGCCAAAGATCTGGCAAATATACCCGCCCTGAAAGAACTGGATTTTTCCAATTATCAACTGGATCGAGTAGAGATAGATGAATATGCTTTCAATTGGAAAACATTCATTGAGGTCTACCAGGAAGACTACCATGTCGCACCGTTCCACCCCGGCTTGGGTAAATTCGTCAACTGCGACGATCTGCACTGGGAATTCGGCGATTGGTATAGCGTACAGACTGTAGGCATCAACCATAGCCTGCGCAAAGCCGGCAGCGCCGTCTACGGCAAATGGCAGGAACAGGTATTACGTTATAACAACGGAGAATTACCCAAATATGGTGCAATCTGGCTAACCTATTACCCCAACATCATGGTGGAATGGTATCCCCATACTTTAGTAGTCAGCACCATCATTCCGCGTGGCGTGGATGCCTGCACCAACATTATGGAGTTTTATTACCCTGAAGATATCGTGCTATTCGAGCGCGATTTTGTCGAAGCGGAAAAAGCTGCCTACCGTGAAACCGCACTTGAGGACGACACTATCTGCCTGAAAATGCATCAGGGACGCAAATGGATGCACCAGCATGGCATCGAAGATGCCGGGCCGTACCAATCTCCCACCGAAGACGGCCTGTTACATTTCCATGAATTTCTGCGCCGCCAACTTGGCCCCCATTTGGGAGGGTAACCATCCTGATCCCCATTATAAAGTGCCGCACATTGTCATGCCTGTGCAGGCGAAATTCCTGTTCAGTTAAACAACATTATCTCTGGCGCGGTATTAACGGTTTTGTTGATAGTCCGCCGAAATAAATGGGCGCGCTATGGATGATCGTCGCCGGGTTTCTGTTTGGCTGGATGGGCGTATTTGTCAAACTCGGGGCAGAGCATTTTTCTCATATTGAGTTGGTGTTCTATCGCTCTTTCTTTGGATTGTTGATGATCTACGCTGTCATCCATCATCAGGGATTATCACTATCAACCGATCATTTGAAACAGCACTTATGGCGCGGCGTTTCCGGTACGGCCGCACTGATGCTGTATTTTTATTGCATTACCGTATTGCCTCTGGCTACTGCAGTAACGCTTAATTACACAGCACCGCTCTACCTTTCTATCCTGACCATACTGGCATTCAAAGAACGTTTTCGTCCGGCTCTCTCCGCTGCCATTCTATTGGGATTTTGTGGCGTGATATTACTGTTGCACCCTACATTGACACAGGATCAACTCATCCCCGGCCTTATCGGGTTAATTTCCGGCCTTTTAGCTGGCATCGCCTATCTCAATGTCAAACAACTTGGCTTAAATGGCGAACCGGAATGGCGTGTCGTATTCTATTTCAGCTTGACTGCCTCTATTGGTAGCGGTATCAGCATGCTACTTGGTACCGTTCATCCGATCACTGTACCCGGGTTGTTTATTCTGCTCGGACTCAGCAGCACGGCCACTTTGGCACAATTAGCTATGACCCGCGCCTACCGTACCGGAAAAACACTGGTAGCAGGTAGTCTGTCCTTCAGCACCATAATCTTCGCCAGTATTTTCGGCATGATTTTATGGGACGAGACACTACCTCTCATAGGATGGCTTGGGATAGGGCTCATCATTACCGGTGGTGTGTTAAGCTTAAAACTAGCGCCCAAACATGGCGGCACTTAATCAATTAAACGAGACTCGATATGATCACGATAGAACAAACCCCCACCCTGCTCAACGTTGCCGCACTAGGCGAATTCACCGTGGCCGACTTCAAGCAATTCGAAGAGCACGTCCTCTATATGCTTAAATCCCCCGGTACAGTTAACCTGTTATTCGATTTGCGCGACATGATCAGTTACACGGTGGATGTAGCATGGGAAGAAATTAAATTTTTTAACCGCGAACAACCGCACGCCTTCAGCAAAATTGCAGTGATTACCGACGATCAATGGATCACTTGGCAAGCTTGGCTATCTCGCATATTTGTAAATGCTGATATACGTGTTTTTACCGATTATGAAGCAGCAAAAAACTGGGCGGCTGCGGCTTGATATCTCTTTAATTATGCTAAAATGATCAGCATATAATTTGCAGCTGATATTTCAGGAGATAGTGATGTTTTCAGGCTTTGTTGATTTGCCGTGGTGGGGCTATATAGTTGTTGCATTGACGTTAACCCATATCACTATCGCATCTGTTACCATTTTTTTGCATCGTCATCAGGCACATCGTGCACTGAATCTGCACCCTATCCCCAGTCATTTTTTCCGTTTTTGGTTATGGCTAACCACCTCCATTGTCACGAAAGAATGGGCCGCTGTTCACCGTAAACATCATGCTAAATGCGAGACAGAGGAAGATCCGCATAGCCCGGTTATCCTGGGAATTAAAAAAGTTTTGCTGGAAGGCGCCGCCCTTTATCGCAAAGAAGCCGAAAATCAAGAGACCTTGGATAAATACGGCCACGGCACGCCAACCGACTGGTTAGAAAATAATCTTTACAGCAAATACAGTGAATTCGGCATCGCCCTGATGCTGATTATCGACATTCTTCTATTTGGCCCAATTGGTCTTACTATCTGGGCCGTGCAAATGGCATGGATTCCTATTAATGCAGCGGGTGTTATCAACGGAATAGGCCACTACTGGGGTTACCGAAACTTCCAGACTGAAGACACTTCTACCAACATCGTACCGTGGGGCATCTTCATCGGTGGCGAAGAACTGCACAACAACCATCACGCTTATGCATCCTCCGCAAAACTTTCCAACAAATGGTACGAAATTGACATCGGGTGGCTCTATATTCGCACACTGGAAACCTTTGGTTTGGCACAAGTAAAAAAACGGGCTCCGCGAGTTCGTTTGAACCAAGCCAAAACTTCATGTGATTTGGAAACACTGCACGCTGTTATCGCCAACCGCTACGAAGTCACGGCCAGATATGCCGAATTATTGAAGAAAACCTATTCGATGGAGATAGCTCGGCTCAAACTGCACACTTTGGATAAAATTGACGTGGCACGCATCAAACACTGGTTGCACTTGGATGAAAATGTTTTAACCGATCAACAGAAAACGAAGCTTTACGTGGTCATTAAAGCCAGTGGTATTCTACAAACAACGTATACCCTGCGCCAGGAACTGGCCGTCGTTTGGCAAAATTCTACTGCCACAAAAGAACAATTAGTAAAACAATTGGAAGACTGGTGTCATCGGGCCGAAAATAGCGGGATTGCGGCATTACAGGAATTTTCCCAACGATTACGTTGCTACGCTTAACCCGATCTCCATTCCCCTGCCTATTGCCACACAATTAAAAAACCCGCTTAAGCGGGTTTTTTAATTCATCCAATCCGATCAAACGGACAGATTATTTCAACTTTGTTTCCTTATACATTACATGCTTGCGAACCACCGGATCAAACTTCTTGATCTCAAGCTTTTCCGGCGTAGTACGCTTATTTTTGTCCGTTGTATAAAAATGACCAGTACCGGCGCTGGATTCAAGCTTGATTTTCTCACGCATTTTTCGTTACTCCTTAAACGTTTTCGCCGCGTGCGCGCATCTCAAATAACACCGCATCAATACCATTTTTGTCAATAGTACGTAACCCGGCATTGGTCAGGCGCAAAGATACCCAGCGATTCTCAGATTCGACCCACAAGCGGCGACGCTGCAAATTTGGCAAGAAACGACGCTTGGTTTTATTGTTGGCGTGAGATACATTGTTTCCCACCATCGGGCGTTTCCCCGTTACTTGACAGACGCGAGCCATAGCTATTTCCCCAACTAGTTTGCAAAAGAATTGCGATTCTACCCTAAAACCTTACGCCTGATCAACCTGCGACTGCTTCTCGAATTAGCAAGGTGATTAGCCCCCTACCTTTTTCATCCCCCCGATTACAACCCAACTTTCCGAAGCATGGGTTACAGCAACTTAAGATCACTTTTGTTGATTACCCCACTATCTGTATTAGGAGATGCTTCCCCTTTTTCTGTTAATTCCACATGCGCCCAACCATGTGCGAAAGTCACTTCAAGGCGCTCACCTACATGCAAATTCACACTGTTCGAAATAATCGCTCCATGTACATTACGCACCATACTGTAACCGCGCGCCAACACTTGTTGTGGATCAAGATGATCCAGATGTTGCCGCAAAACATCCACACGGGTACTATGATTTTCCAATGTACGCCGCATGACTTCCAGCAAACGCCGGGCCAATATCGTTTGAAATACGGCAAGCTGGTTAATATTCGGGCGCACTGTACGTAAACGCTGCTGCAAAGACTGCGAACGCCATTGCTGACGCTGCAATATATTAACCGGCATGGATTGCATACGTTGTTGCAAATAATCAAGGTGCCGGATCTGTTGCTGCACCCGCTGCGCTGGATGCACCAGACAGCGCAGCAAATAGTCGATTTGCTGCATCATACGTTCAAATTGACGCTGCTTGCCACGTGCCAGCCGTTGCGCTAAATGATGTACGCGTTGTAATAACGCCTGCCGTTCCGGCACCACCAATTGCGCGGCCGCGGTGGGTGTGGCGGCACGCTGATCAACAACAAAATCCGCAATCGTAAAATCAGTTTCGTGCCCAATGCCACTAACCACCGGAATGCGACTGGCGAAAATGGCCTGCGCCACCGCTTCCTCGTTAAATGCCCACAAATCTTCAATGCTGCCACCACCGCGACACATCATCAGCACATCGCACTCCGCACGCTCATTAGCCATTTGAATAGCTTGCGCGATCCTTTGCGCTGCCCCTTCTCCTTGTACCGGTGCGGGATATAACACAACAGGAATACCCGGCATACGCTTGGCCAAAGTAATCAGGACATCACGTAGTGCCGCAGCCTGCGGCGAGGTAACAATACCAATTTGCGCAGGGAAAAACGGCAACGACCGTTTTCGCTCAGTATCAAATAACCCCTCGGCTTCCAGTTTGTGTTTAAGACGTTCAAACGCGTCATACAATGCCCCCAACCCCGCTGGCCGCATCTGCTCCAGCGTCAATTGGAATTCGCCACGCGCTTCATACAACGTAGCCAAAGCCAGCACATCCACCTGCATACCATTTTGAGGTACCCAATCAAGATATTGGCTTTTATGCCGGAACATGACACAGCGTACCTGCGCCTGCTCATCTTTCAAAGAAAAATACCAATGCTTGGAAGCAGCACAAACAAAATTGGAAATTTCGCCGCGTACCCATAACAACGGCAAACCATTCTCCAAGATTTGCCTGGCCGCCATATTAAGTTCCTGCACACTAATTACATGATAGTTTTTCATCTTCAAATTAGTTAAAAATTGTATTGACATGCTAGAAAAACCCACATGTTGAGAAAGAATAACATTTACATTAAAGCATCGTATTGCGCCACAACGATATTTTTATATCCATTTGTTTTTAATATATTTTTTATGCAGATACATTATTCAGCAAGTAGTCAAAACTGGTTATTTGATAAGAGGTTAAGCGTCATTTAAATCCGTTATTCACATAGTTATCCACAGATTTTGTGCATAACCAATCTAGATTAAAACATACATATTTAATGACTAATTCAAACACTCTTAAATAATCATGGTACAAAATTAAGTTGCAATCGAACCATCATAAAGTTAGAGAAGCAACTGGAGAAATCTTGCTCAAACAAGAGCGACCAGATACAGTTCCGCTTTATCAATTTTAAGCATGTTTGGAGAAATTCAGTGTTTGCTATTGTAGAAGCGGCTGGTTGGCCAATTTGGTTTTTGATAATCGCATCTATAATTGCCGTCGGGATAATTGCAGAACGCTTGGCGACCTTGCGTAGCAAAAAAATTGCGCCTGCAGAATTGTTCAACGAAGTGGTTCATGAACTTAAACAGCGTGGTGTCAGTGATGCCATGCTTTCCCGTCTGGAGGCAGAATCCCCGCTTGGTCGTATTTTTGCCGCCAGCCTGAAAAACATTAAAAGCCCGCCTGCCATTATGAAAGAGTCCGTCGAAGAAGCGGGACGTGCCGCCGCACACGATCTTGAACGCTTCCTCACCACGTTGGGCACAATCGCTTCAATCAGTCCGCTGCTGGGCCTATTCGGCACAATGGTGGGGATGATTGAAATTTTCGGTGCGCAGAATACAGCGGAAAGCTCCCCCACCGCACTCGCCCATGGCATCTCGGTCGCCTTGTACAACACGGCATTCGGCCTGATGGTAGCTATCCCCAGCATGATTTTCTATCGCCATTTTCGCGCCAAAGTGGATGGCCTGACTATCGAGATGGAACAACAGGCAATCAAACTGATTGAAGTCATCCATGGTGCACGCCGAGGTTAAGTCATGAATTTTCAGCGCGGACGTATACGTGAAGAGCCAGAAATCAACCTGATTCCGATGATCGATATATTTCTGGTGATCATAATTTTTCTAATGGTGTCGACCACGTACGCCAAATTTTCCGAGCTGCAAATTAATCTGCCGCAGGCCAGCGGTGAAGAAACAAACTCGCAGGCCAAACAAATCAACGTGTCAGTCGACGCTTCCGAACGCTACGCCATTAATAACACCACCACAACATTCAATAACGTACAAAATCTGTCGCAAATGCTGCACACGGCCGCGGGCGATCAAAAGGACCCGATCATCGTTATCAATGCCGATGCAAAAGCACCGCACCAAGCCGTAATTAACATTATGGAAGCCGCGCGTCTAGCCGGATATGGCCGTATTACCTTCACCACCAACCGAAAATAACGGACGCCAGGCTAAAGGATGCAATGGCTAGAGCAACACTGGTATCGCATCACCCCGCTCCATCTCATCCTGCTGCCTGTCAGTTTCATATTCCGCCTGCTGGCGGCAACCCGGCGCGCACTCTACCGCAGTGGCATTTTAACTAGCGTAAAGCTGCCGACGCCTGTCATTGTGGTCGGAAACATTACCGTTGGCGGCAGCGGCAAGACACCGCTTACTCTATGGCTGGCACAACAACTGATCGATCATGGCTGGCATCCCGGCATTATCAGTCGCGGCCACGGCGGCACCACTTTATCCCCGCAGGCTGTGCATCCATCAAGCAGCCCCGATGAAGCAGGCGATGAAGCCGTATTGATGGCGCAACGCAAACTGTGCCCGGTGTGGATCGGGCGTGATCGCGTTAGCGTGGCGCGCGCGCTGTTACAGGCCCATCCCGAATGCGATATCGTATTGAGCGATGATGGCTTGCAACATTACCGTCTGCAACGCGATTTTGAAATTGTGGTAGTGGATGGCACGCGCCGCTTCGGCAACGGCTTTCTGCTTCCGGCCGGCCCGCTGCGTGAACCGCAATCACGCCTGGCCCGGGTGGATGCCATAGTCGTTAACGGGGGAGACGCCACCAAAGGCCGGCACAACATGCAATTACACGGTGAAATTTTTTATAACCTGCTCAACCCGAATACCGTCGCCCGCGCTGCCGATTTTAACGGCCAACATCTGCATGCCATCGCCGGAATAGGCCACCCCCAGCGCTTTTTCACACACCTGAACCGTCTCGGATTAAATATACAAAGCCACCCCTTCCCCGATCATC
This sequence comes from Candidatus Nitrotoga sp., assembly GCA_044337935.1. Lineage (GTDB taxonomy): Bacteria > Pseudomonadota > Gammaproteobacteria > Burkholderiales > Gallionellaceae > Nitrotoga. The sequence continues at coordinate 16,186 of JBIIMQ010000003.1, read as the reverse complement.
ATCGCTTTGCACCCGCCGATTTGAATTTCCCCGAAACAGACGCAATACTCATGACGGAAAAAGATGCGGTAAAATGTGCGGCATTCGCCAACGAAAAATACTGGGTACTACGGGTGGACGCACAGCTTGATACCTTGCTTACCCGGCAAATCCTAGAAAAGGTTACTTCTGATGGACCCCAAGCTGCTTGAAATTCTGGTTTGCCCATTGTGCAAATCCCCGCTGATTTACCGCAAAGCCGAGCAGGAATTAATCTGCAAAGCAGATCGCCTGGCATTCCTTATCCAGGATGGCATCCCCGTCATGCTGGCAGACGAGGCACGCAAACTTACCCCGGAAGAAGTCGAACAGCTCCGATGATAGACTTTCACGTCGTCATCCCGGCACGCTTTGCTTCCACCCGCCTGCCGGGAAAGGCTTTATTGCCGATTGCCGACAAGCCGATGGTAGTGCGGGTTGCCGAACAATCCGCGCAAAGCGGCGCGCAACAGATATGGATTGCCACCGACCACCAATCCATCATGGCCGCCGTGCATGAATATGGTTTCAAGGCCTGCCTGACGCACACTCACCATGCCAGCGGCACCGATCGCATAGCCGAAGTGGTGGAACAACTTGAATGGCCGGATGACACTATTGTCGTCAACGTTCAGGGAGATGAACCCCTTATCCCGCCCGAACTCATCAGTGCCGTAGCGCAACACCTGCACGACCACCCCGAGTGCGCCATTGCCACCGCCTGCCACCCCATTCACGATGAGCAAGCCTTGCACAATCCCAACATAGTCAAAGTCGTATTGGATAAGCACAGTCATGCCCTCTATTTCAGCCGCGCGCCGATCCCGTATCCGCGCGATGCACTTACCCCCGGCGCAACACCACCGGGAAATCTCACGGTATTACGCCATATCGGTATTTATGCCTACCGCGCCAGTTTTCTGCGTGCCTTTCGCCACCTTGCGCCAGCCGCCATCGAACAAATTGAATCGCTGGAACAGTTACGCGCGTTGTGGCATGGCTACAAAATCGGGGTTACCATCAGCGCAGATGCGCCTCCCGGCGGAGTAGACACCGAGCAAGATCTGCACGCGGCCCGCAAGCTGTTTGACAGCAAGCGTATAATCAACAATTAAATAAACGGAGCACCATCATGAGACTTATACTTCTAGGCGCACCCGGTGCCGGCAAAGGCACCCAGGCCAATTTTATTAAAGAAAAATTCAACATTCCTCAAATCTCGACCGGAGATATGTTGCGCGCTGCGGTCAAGGCAAATTCTCCGCTCGGACAAGCCGCAAAAAAAATAATGGATACAGGTGGATTGGTATCCGACGACATCATCATCAACCTGGTGAAAGAACGCATCCGGGAAGCAGACAGCGCCAATGGCTTTCTGCTGGATGGTTTTCCACGCACCATTCCGCAAGCCCAGGCAATAAAGGATGCCGGCATTGAAATTGATTTCGTGGTGGAAATCGAAGTCCCGGATAGCGATATTATCCAGCGCATGGATGGCCGCCTCGCTCACCCCGCTTCGGGACGCACCTACCACATAATATTCAATCCGCCCAAAGTACCGGGCAAAGATGACATTACCGGCGAAGATTTGATACAACGCCCGGATGACCGTGCAGAGACCGTCAAAAAACGCCTTGAGGTCTATCACGAACAAACCAAACCACTCGTCGAATTCTATTTGAACTGGGAAAAGAGCAAACCCGCCAAGGGAAAATGCGAAGGTTCACCCGCACCGCACTGTGTCAACATTCCCGGCATCGGCAGTGTGGACAGCATACGTGACCGAATTTTCAACGCATTGGCGGAACATCAATCATGATCAGCAAACCCATCCTCACACTTGGTGACGCAAAAAAAATTGCGACGGCGGCCGAAGCCGAAGCACTGCGCAATTCCTGGCGGGTCGTGATCGCCATCGTGGATGACGGCGGACACCTGCTCTATCTTCAACGCAGCCACGACACCCAATTCGGCAGCGTGGAAATCGCCACCCAAAAAGCACGGGCAGCGGTTGCCTTTCAACGGCCAACCAAAGTTACCGAAGACGCAGTACTGGGCGGACGCCTGATTCATCTCGCCCTGCCTGGCGCACTCCCCGCAGAAGGCGGTGTGCCGATCATGCATGAAAATCAAATTATCGGCGGAATCGGCGTCAGCGGCGTTCGCTCGTTTGAGGACGGAATCATTGCGCAAGCCGGACTAGCGGCGCTGGGTTAATTTATGCTGTACACCCTGTCAGACCGTATACCGGTATTAAATGGGCAACAACATTTCATCGCCCCCAATGCCAGCGTCATCGGCTCGGTCATCCTCGAAAACAATGTCAGCATCTGGTTCAACGTGGTAATTCGTGGCGACAATGAACCTATCCGCATCGGCGAAAACAGCAACGTTCAAGATGGCGTAGTCATGCACACCGACCCCGGCGCACCGCTCACCTTGGGCAAAAACGTCACTGTCGGCCACATGGCAATGCTGCACGGCTGCACCATTGGCGATGGCAGCCTGATCGGCATTCACGCCACCATCCTCAATCACGCCGTAATCGGCCGCAACTGCCTGATAGGCGCAAACACGCTGATTACCGAAGGCAAAGTCATTCCGGACAATTCACTGGTAGTGGGCTCTCCCGGCAAAGTGTTGCGCACCCTGCAGGATGAAGAAATTGCATCCCTGCATAACAATGCCGCACGTTACGTGAAAAATCTTGGCCGTTATCTGGATTCGTTGGTGAGTGAGAACGGGTAGGGGCGAACGTAGGGGCAAAAAATCTTTTGCCCCTACAAAAATCAAACATCATGGCATTTGATTCTGCCAACCATCACCGCAAATCTATCCGTCTGCGTGGATATGATTATTCGCAGGCTGGTTCGTATTTCATTACCATCTGCACGCATGAACGGTTGCCGTTATTCGGAGAAATCGTTGATGAAAAAATGATACAAAATGAGAAGGGAATGATGGCGGAAAAATGTTGGCATGCCATACCTGACCATTTTCCGTGGGTCATATTGGATGCGTTTATTGTCATGCCAAACCACGTACATGGAATTATTACCGTAGGGACAAATGACGTAGGGGCAAATAATCATTTGCCCCTACCATCAAAACCAAAACATGGCACATCCCAAACGATTGGATCAATTATTCGGGGATTTAAAATTGGTGTTACCAAATGGTTTCGTTTCAATACGAATGTTCATGTGGTCTGGCAACGCAACTATTACGAACACATCATCCGCAATGATGAAGCGTACTTGAAAATCGCGGAATACATCCAGACTAACCCCCAGCGATGGGAAGATGACATCTATCATGTCTAGTCTCACCGAATCCGCCATCAATGTAGAGGCAATAGAAGCAAAGGGAAATGATAAGGGCAAAAGATTTTTTGTCCCTACAGGAGTAAGATAAATTTCTGCATTACCAATCAATGGTTAAAAAATTCAATAAATCCATATGGAGTTATCAACCACATGACAAAGAAAAATGTATTTTATGCCCAGTCCGGTGGCGTAACCGCAGTAATCAACGCATCAGCTTGTGGAGTCATCGAAACGGCGCGTGTGAACAAGGACAAAATCGGCAAAGTCTATGCAGGCCGTAACGGCATCATCGGCGCGCTGACTGAAGACCTGATTGATACGTCCAAGGAATCCGCCAAGTCCATTGCATCATTGCGCTACACGCCGTCAGGTGCATTCGGTTCCTGCCGCTTCAAGCTGAAAGGTATCGATGAAAACAGATTGCAATATGAACGGCTGATCGAAGTTTTCAAGGCGCATAACATCGGCTATTTCTTTTATAACGGCGGCGGCGATTCCGCTGATACTTGCCTGAAAATTTCACAGTTGGCTGACAAAATGGGTTACCCCATTCAGGCAATCCATATACCCAAAACCGTCGACAATGATTTGCCTATCACTGACTGTTGCCCCGGTTTCGGCTCGGTCGCCAAATACGTCGCCGTATCGGTACGCGAGGCCAGTTTCGACGTTGCTTCTATGGCCAAAACTTCAACCAAGGTATTCGTGGTGGAAGTGATGGGCAGACATGCCGGCTGGATAGCCGCTGCCGGTGGTTTGGCCTCGGATGAAAATTGCGAGTTGCCGATCGTCATTCTGTTTCCGGAAATCCCCTTCAACAAAGAAAAATTTCTGGCCAAAGTCGATGCCATGGTGAAGCGACATGGCTATTGCTCGGTGGTGGTATCAGAAGGCGTACACGGTGCAGACGGAAAATTTCTTTCCGACCAGGGACTGCGCGATGCCTTCGGTCATGCCCAGCTGGGCGGCGTAGCACCCATAGTAGCCAACATGGTGAAGGATGCGCTAAGTTACAAATTCCATTGGGCGGTGGCGGATTACCTGCAACGTGCCGCGCGCCATATCGCCTCCAGGACCGACGTTGAACAAGCCTATGCGCTCGGCAAGGCCGCAGTGCAACTTGCGTTGAAGGGCGAAAACGCTGTTATGCCCACCATTGTTCGCCTCGCTGATACTCCCTACAAATGGAAAATTGGCATTGCCCCGCTCAAAAAGGTGGCTAATGTGGAAAAAAAGATGCCGCGCAACTTTATCACCCGGGATGGTTTCGGTATTACCGACAAGTGCCGTGCATATCTCGTCCCGCTGATCAAAGGTGAAGATTACCCTCCATACAAAGACGGCTTGCCGCAGTATGTTCGGCTCAAAAATGTGGCGATACCCAAAAAACTGAACAAATTTAAGGTGTAGCTTAAATACTGCATAACCCGTTGGAGACTTACATCGCGCCATTGTTATAAGCCCGATTCGGCAGCCCCTTCCTTCAAGGGGTTGCTCCCAAGCCTATTTGCTCGCCCATATTTTCTATTCACTGAATGTTACAATTCGCTTTTTTGCAGCACCGATAAAACTCGCGGCATAAATTCAAATTGGTTAGATCCGGAACTCATTTTCATTGAAAAGCTTTTTCAAAATTATGACCGGGGTTGCCAACTACCAAATGCATCAGAAAGACACTTGTTCTAATCTCAAGGAATAAAAATGACAGCTCGCATCATTGACGGCAAAGCCACTGCCCAGGAATTACGCACCGAGTGGAAAGTGCGCGTGGATACGCTTAAAGCGCGTGGCATTACGCCGGGTCTTGCGGTCATCATCGTGGGTGAAGATCCTGCTTCGAAGGTATATGTCGGCAACAAAATAAAGGCCTGCGCCGAAATCGGGCTTTATTCCGAACATATCGCCCTGCCGGCCGACACACCCGAAGCGACATTACTGGCAAAAATTGCCGAATTGAATGTTAACCCGGCGATCCATGGCCTGTTGATCCAACTCCCTTTACCCAATCACATCGACAGTCAAAAAGTACTGGAGGCTATCAGTCCGAACAAAGATGTGGATGGATTCCATCCGATGAACGTCGGTGCCCTGGTTACCGGCACCACCTTATTTCCGCCCTGTACACCATCTGGTACAATGAAACTGCTGGAAAAAACAGGTATCGAAATCGAAGGCAAACACGCTGTAGTGATTGGTCGCAGCAACATTGTCGGCAAACCAATGGCGCTCATGCTGCTGCACAAAAGTGCCACCGTTACCATCTGCACCTCCAAAACAGTGAATCTTGCCAAATATACTCGGGACGCCGATATTCTTGTGGTCGCCACCGGCAAACCGCAAATGATTACCGGCGATATGATCAAGCCCGGTGCAGTCGTGATCGATATCGGCATTAACCGTCTGCCCAACGGCAAGCTGGTGGGTGACGTTGATTTTGAAAGTGCAAAAGAAGTATCGGGCTACATTACTCCTGTGCCCGGCGGCGTTGGTCCAATGACCATCGCTATGCTGATGGCGAATACCATACAAGCAGCAGAACGTGAAATAAAGTAACAGCAACCGTTATTCAGGCAAATGCGTGAATGACAAAACCTAAACTAACTCACAAGGAAAAAGATGGCTACTATCACCACTCCCTCCGGACTTCAATATGAAGACATTACCGTTGGCACCGGGGGCGCCCCCGCCCAAGGTGGACACACCGTTACCGTACATTACACAGGCTGGCTAACGGATGGCACTAAATTCGATTCCAGCAAGGACAGAAACGACCCGTTCCAATTCACTCTCGGCGCAAGAGAAGTAATCGCTGGTTGGGATGAAGGCGTGCAAGGCATGCAGGTCGGCGGTGTGCGCAAACTCACTATTCCACCATCGCTGGGCTATGGTGCGCGCGGTGCAGGACGGGTCATTCCACCGAATGCAACGCTGGTGTTTGAAGTGGAATTGCTGCAAGCGTTATACGCACGCGGATAAATCCGGCGACGGGCACGTGTTACCCTTTTACCGGGGCAACTGACGTTGCCTATAATCGATCAGGTATTCCCTGTAAAGCGCGAATACCTGTTTCGGCAAACTGTACGAACAAATTTACGAATCTAATGCCATAGCCATCGAATAGTTACCCGACTATTCACACTGTGGCATCCTATATTTAATTCGTGCATAGCCGAGATTTAGCTATGCTCCAAATCCCAAATTAAATGTGCATCGACGAGTAATCTGTAATAGGCCGTCAGTGCCGCAACTTGAGCTTGTAATGCGCTGGTCATTGCGGTAGTTGCCTGACGACGCGCCAACAGCATGGCTTGTAATCCCGCTTCGCCAAGCGTATAAGCGCGCTGCATTAATTTGGCATTCTCCTGCATGGCAGCGGCACCTTCATTGGCAATTTTCAGACTGTCATACGCACCGCGCGCAGTCACAACGGCGCTCACAATTTTGGACTCAAGCTGGCGTTTTTTTAGCTCGACATCCTGCAGCGAAACCTCCACGGCAGCCGTTGCTTTTGCGCTGCGCATGTCGCGCGTATTGCCCGGCATGGGAACACTGAGCATCACTCCGGATATTCGCTCACGTCCATCAATCTCCGAAGCCTGGTAAACGCCCACTTTGGGGTCGGGAACCTTGTCGGCACGCGCCCGCCCTGCATAGGCTTGCGTTTTTTGCATTTGAGTTTGCACAACTTTGAACTCATCGCTTTGTGCCAGAATACGGTCGCGCCAGAAACCCACATCTTCCCCGATCGGCAATGGCATGGGCAGTGCCGAAACCTGACGCTTCATACCGGGAAACCGGGTGGACAAGCGCATCCATGCCGCCTCGGCCTGCGTCTTTGCGTCATTATCCAATCGCCTTTGCTCAGCCAGTTCAGCACGGGCAATACTCAAATCCAATTTTGAAGCATCGCCCGCACGGACTCGTTTTTGCACGGCCGCGAGACTGCTTTGAATAGCTTGAAGGCTGTTTTCAGCCAACTCGCGGGCACGTTCCGCCGCCAACCACTCTACCCACAAATCCATCAATTCACGCGCTGCTTCATGCCTTGCCTCACCGTAGTGTGCTTGGGATTCTTCAATCGTTGCTTTTCCGATATTTCGGTCTGCCACCGCTTTCCCGGGAAGGCGGATTGTCCGCTCGATACCGGCATGCCACTCGCTGCGATTGCCGGTGGAGCTATTATTCGGACCATAATTTTGAACCCGGCGCTGTCCCATCACCGTGGCAGTCCATTCATAAGGCGATCTATCGAGAATCCCCGCCTCTTGCAAGGCAACCTCCAGATTGGCTCGCGCGGCTGCAACGCCGGGGTCCTGTTGAAGCAATACGATTGCAATATCTGCAGGCAACAGTCCCGGCGGATTTATCGGCTGATCTGCCCATCCGAAACGGGAAATACTCAACAAGCCGATCAAAAGCAATCGGACTATCATGCAATTTCCCCCGCTTCAACAACTGTCGTCACCCAATAGCGTAGTCCTGTGCCGGCAAATTGTCGGCGAATAGCATCGAGTAACGCTGTCTTGTCGGCTTCAGAAAAAATCACCTTGATTTCTGTGGCGTGAGCCCGACCCATTACCTGTTCGGACTGGCTTAAATTCCAGACAACCAAGCCATGGGCAGCCGTGGGCGTACTGGTAAAAACAGCAGTGTTCGGCAATAGCAACAACAAATCGAGCAGCTTTTCCTCAATTGCCGGAGGACACAACAACGTTAAACATAACTCAGGCATGAGAAACCTCTCGTTTCGAAAACCCGAAACGCAAATATAAAATTGGCAATAGTATCAACGTCAATGCTGTGGCGGTAATCAAGCCACCGATTACGACAATGGCCAACGGGCGCTGAATTTCGGAGCCGGGCCCCGATGCAAATAACAGCGGAATCAGCCCAAAAGCAGTAATAGAAGCAGTCATCAAAACCGGACGCAGGCGCCGCTTTGCTCCTTGCATAACGACTTCATTTAACGTCAGGCCCTCACTTTTTAGTTGATTGAAATAGCTGACCAGAACCACGCCATTCAGAACGGCAATACCCAGCAATGCAATAAATCCGACGGACGCGGGTACCGAAAGATATTCACCGGAAACCCACAAAGCAATAATACCGCCGACCAGCGCGAACGGAATGTTGCTCAACACCAGCAAAGATTGGCGTACCGAACCGAAGGTTGTGAACAACAGCACGAAGATAAGCCCGAGCGCGACCGGTACAACAACCGTCAATCGCGCAGCCGCACGTTGCTGGTTTTCAAACTGTCCACCCCAAGTAAGGTGGTACCCGGCAGGTAAGTGCAATTTTTGCGCAACAAGTGCTCTGGCTTCTTCAACAAAACCGACCAGATCACGGCCGCCGATATTGGCAATCACCACGCTGTAGCGGTTGCCCATCTCGCGATCAATTTTGACCGGCCCTGCGGCACGTTCCAGCTTGGCAACACTCGTCAACGGTACCGTATTGCCATCTTTGGTGGTGATCCGCATCGCTTCAAACTCGGCTGGTGAAATGCGGGTTGATTCAGTACCGCGCAATATTATCGGCGTCCGGCGGTTATCCTCAATTACCACACCGGCCCGCTGACCATCAATCTGCGTGCGTAGCGCATCCTGAATTTCTTCGACACTCAAACCCAGACGACCGGCCTGTAGACGATCTGCCACAATTCTCAGATATTGCACCCCATCGTTTTGAACCGTGTACACGTCCTGATTGCCGGGAACCGTCTTGAGAAGCGCTTTGATTTGACCCGCATATTCATTGAGTTTATCGAGGTCATGCCCGAAAATTTTAACCGCCAGATCACCGCGCACACCGATAATCATTTCCGAAACACGCATCTCGATCGGCTGAGTAAAGTTATATTTAATGCCGGGCATGGGATCAAGTACCTTGCGTATCTCATTCATCAGCACATCCTTGCTCTTCATGCGCCATTTATTTTTTGGTTTCAACAGCAAATATGTGTCGGTCTGATTAAGACCCATCGGATCAAGGCCGATCTCATCCGACCCAACACGGGCAACAATACCGTGTACCTCCGGGATAACCTGCATGATGGCGCGTTGAATTTTTTCATCCAGCGCAACGCTTTGTTCCAAACTGATGGAAGGCAGCTTTTCAATACCGACAATTAAATCGCCCTCATCCATCGTCGGCATAAAAGTCTTACCCACATGGGCATAAATCACACCGGCCACCAACAACATGCCCACCGCCACCCCGCCAACAATGCGCTGTCGGCGCAACCCCCAGGAAAGCATCGGCTCATACAATGCCAGCAACTTGCGCGGTAACCATGGGTCTTCATGCTTGATCTCGCGCAGCAGATAGGACGCCAGTACCGGAATGACAGTCAGCGAAAGCATCAGAGAGCCGGTCAGCGCAAACACAATCGTGAGTGCTACCGGCACGAAAAATTTTCCTTCGAGACCCTGCAACGTCAGGAGTGGCAAAAACACTGTGATAATGATCAACACCCCGGAAACAACCGGAATCGCCACTTCCCGTACCGCCCGATAAATTATATGCAACCGTGGCAACTTGCCGGCTGCGGGATCAGTCGCCAAACGCTGCACGATGTTTTCCACCACCACAATGGCGGCATCAACCAGCATACCAATCGCGATGGCCAAACCGCCCAGACTCATCAGGTTCGCCGACATATCAAAGCCGCGCATCAAAATAAAGGTAATTAATGCAGCCAGGGGCAACACTAATGCTACCGTCAATGCCGCCCGAATATTTCCCAAAAACAAGCCCAGTAACACAATGACCAGAACGGTCGCCTCAAGCAGCGCGGACGAAACCGCACCAACTGCCTTGTCGACCAAGGAAGCGCGATCATAAAAAACGTTGAGCTGTACGCCACGCGGAAGTGTCGGCTGCAACTCAGCCAGTTTCTTGCGGATGCCTTTGACAACCTGTTGCGCGTTGGCACCGGCCAGCCCCAGCACAAGTCCCTGAACGGTTTCGCCTGTGCCATTCTGGGTCACTGCACCATTGCGTGTTAGGGTGCCGATTTTGACCTCAGCCAGATTACCAACCCGAACCGGTGTTCCTTCCTTGGTCGCCACCACGATCGCGCGCAAATCATCCGGGGTCGTGATCCTGCCCTCGCTACGCACCAGCAGCACTTCGTCTCCCTCGCCAAGCCGACCAGCGCCATCGTTGCGGTTATTGGCGTTAATCGCCTCCTTGAGCTGATTTATTGTTACCCCGCTGGCGGCCATCTTGAGCGGATCGGGCACCACCTCAAAAGCGCGAACAATACCGCCCAACACATTCACATCGGCAACACCCGGAACGGTTCGCAGCACCGGCCGAATAACCCAGTCCAGCAAACTACGCCGCTCGGCCAGTGACAATCCCCCACCCTCAACAGTAAACATAAACATTTCCCCGAGCGGAGTCGTAATCGGCGCCATACCGCCTGTAATATCTTCCGGCAATGTTTTTGTCAGCCCGCCAAGGCGTTCGCTGACCTGCTGCCGCGCCCAATAGCGGTCGGTTCCGTCCTCGAAATCGATCGTCACATCAACCAGACCGTACTTGGTCACTGAACGCAGAATTTTTGTTTTGGGAATGCCGAGCATTTCCACTTCAATCGGTACCGCGATACGGCTTTCGACTTCCTCCGGCGTCATGCCCGGGGCTTTCATGATGATTTTTACCTGGGTACTTGATACATCGGGGAAAGCGTCAATCGGCAATCCCAGATACGCATACCATCCCGCGCCAGCAACAACCAAAGAAACCAACAATATAAACAGGCGCTGCGACAAAGAAATCTGCACAAAACGGGAAAACATTATTTGCTCTCTTTCGCATTGAGCCATGCGCCTTTGAGAACAACCACGCCGCCAACCGCAATCTGCTCGCCAGCTTTAAGCGACCCTTGCACACGTATACGCTGCCCGGCGCTTGCCACGACCTTGACCGGCCTGGCTTCAAAACCCTGTGCGGTGCGGATAAAAACATATGCCTGCTTGCCTTCATGAATCACCCCGGAAAGTGGCACGTCCCAGCTACCCGAAACAGCTGTCGCGGGTAACTCAACCGTCACGACTTCGCCGGATCGAATCAAGCCGGTCTTGCCCTCAATCGCGGCACGCAGCACGACCACCTGACTACCCGGAGACACAATCGGACTGACGCTTGAAACACGTGCCGTAACATCCCGGCCCAATACCCTGACGATTGTTCCGACCGGCCAATTTATGTTTTCCGACACCGGCAGCTGAATATCAAGCCAGAGTAAATTGGTTTGGGCGACATGCAATAACACCGTTGTTGCATCGACCCGTTGACCGGGCTTGGCTGCGATATCGGTCACGATTCCGGCCTGTGTCGCGGATAAAGTAATGCTGTCCTGCGGCTTACCGGTAGCCGCAATATGCTGAATCGTGGCGGACGACATACCGCTTAAACGTAGTGCCGCCTTGGCCTGATTGAGCACCGCGTCAGCTTCCATTAAAGCCGATTGAGCTTCCTGCACTCGGCGTTGTGGAATGATGCCTTCGTCGAACAAAGCTTGTTCACGCTGTGCCGATTGTCGTGCAAGCTTGGCACGGGCGTTGGCTTGCAACAATTGCAATTGCAACTGGCCAAGCTCCGGGCTGGCAATACGTACCAACGGTGTACCCGACTGCACTGCCTGATTCTGCTGTACCAGTAACTGCGCCACCAAACCGGCCACTGGAGAACTGACAATCTGTTTCGCCGTTGCAGGTACAACCACCTCCGCAGGGAAATGCACTTTTATCGAATCGTTTTGATTCTGCAATGGCTCGATTTGAATACCCAATGACTGAATTTGATTGGCCGGAACGGTAAATTTTAGCGGTCGACTGGCTGCCTGAGCGGTAGTCATGGCCACGCATGCCATTGCCATGACGCAAACATACCGGCGGAAACATAAATTCTTTTTATTCGTAATCAACATTAATTGCCACCTATTGACATAACAAGCACAGCCGCGCTACTTATCGAGCCACAAAAATAATCGTTTCACTTCACTTCAGCCCGGCATTACGATTTAAAAATTACCGTTACGCTCAATCCTTTCCCTTCATTCTGTGGCGCGATTCGCAAAGAGGCACCATGAATTTCGGCTATGCGATTGACGATAGACAGCCCCAAGCCGCTGCCACTGGCGCTTGTCCCTGCGGGGCGATAGAACCTTTCCGACACCCTTGCCAAATCTGCTTCAATAATGCCGGGGCCATTATCATCCACCGACAGATAAACATGCCCTTGTTGACGGGTGATGCTGATCCAAACCGATGTTCCCGGCTGCGTGTGGCGCACAGCGTTGTCGATCAAATTGCGCAATAAAATTTGCAATAATACCGGATTGCAGCGCACCTTCGCTTCGGCACCCTCTGTCAATTCAAGCCGCACTTGTTGGCTCAGTGCAGCCGGGGCAATTGCGGCGATCACCTCGGCAGCAACCGCTCTGAGCTGGCAGACTTCGATCACGTCATGCCCCAACGTGTCAATACGGGCAAGCGTCAATAGCTGTTCGATCAGATGGGCGGCCCGGTCACAACCGAGAATCGCGTTGTCGAGCGCATGGTTGCGCTCCGCTTCATTGCTGGCCGCTCTGGCCACCTGTGCTTGCGCTTTGATCGCGGCCACTGGCGTGCGTAACTCATGCGCGGCATCCGCAGTAAATCGCCGTTCTTTTTGCATGGAAGCTTCGATACGGGTGAACAGCCGGTTGAGTCGTTCAATCAGCGGCACCACTTCTCGCGGGACGGATGACGCATCCAATGCGGCAAGATTATCCGGCGCGCGCTGTTCCACTTCACGGGTCAGTTTGTCCAACGGACGCAATCCGCGTGCAACTGAAATCCATAATAGAAATGCCAGTAATGGCAAAGAAATAAACAGCGGCTTGAGCATATTTCCGGCAATGTCGCGCGCCAGTTCGTCACGCACATCAGCGCGCTCGGCCACCTGAATCAAATATTCGGTGGATTCATTCCAAGTGCTGAAAACACGCCAATGATCCCCATCGATGATATGGTCGCTGAAGCCGCGCTCCCCGTCGGACAAAGGATGTTGCGGCGCATTGGCGGAATGCAGGCGGAGCCGGTGTTCTTTATCCCATATTTGAAACGCAACCCGGCGGGCATACTTGTGCAGCAACGGCGCATGTTCTGTTTCAAGCTCGTCCAGCTCGTGCGACGATTGGACAACCAGTAGCGCAGCTGCCTGTACCAAGTGTGCATCTAATACCTCGTCGAATTCTTCGCGCGCATTTTGGTAAATAAATGCCGTCACTCCTAGCCATGCCAGTGTGACCACCGTCAACGCCAGAACAAGCAATCGCTGCTTAAGTGATGCGCGTCGCCACATTTCAGTTTACCTTGTCGCGCGGCATCAAATAACCCACACCGCGTATAGTTTCAATCAGCTCGGGAAAAAGCTTACGGCGCAGATGATGAATATGTACTTCGACCGTGTTGCTTTCGACCTCATCGCCCCAGGCATAAAGTTGCTCTTCAAGCCGGGCACGCGACAGCACTGTTCCCGAGTTAAGCATCAATGCATGCAGCAACGCGAATTCTCTGGCCGAAAGTTCAACCGATTTACCCAAGTACAGTACACGGTGGGCAGCGGGATCAAGCTGAACCCCGGAAACCTGCAGCACCGGGGCTGTTTTCCCGCTGGCACGGCGCACCAGTGCGCGCAACCGAGCCGCCAATTCCCCCATGTCAAACGGCTTGACCATGTAATCATCGGCACCGGTATCCAGCCCTTTGATGCGGTCATCCACCGTATCCATCGCGGTCAAAATCAATACCGGTGTCCGGGCATTTACCCGGTTATTCCGGCTGCGCAGATGATGCAATACCTCCAATCCGGAAAGGCGCGGCAGCCCCAAATCCAGCACCACTGCCGCATAAGGTTCGGTAGTGAGCGCCTGCTCTGCCGAAACCCCGTCTTTCATCCAGTCCACGGCATAGCCGGATTGCCTCAAGCCAGCCTGAATCGCATCGCCCAGCAGGGCATCATCTTCGACTACCAATATGCGCATTTTTCACCCGGACAATAACGCGGAACCATTATGATTTTGCTTTTAAGAAACGCAGATTAATTTCGTCATTCCCGCGTAGGCGGGAATCTAGCTACTTAATTTGACCAGGTTCCCGCTTTCGCGGGAACGACAAAACTGAATATACCCTCGTTCCCTTAAATTGTTGTGTGCAAACAAACAGAAATTTTTAATCATCGCTGTGCTGCCCGACTTTCGCCACTTTCTCGCCAGACACCACCAAACCGGTCATCGGATAACCCGCCCAGAACACGGCAACACCGGCCAGCATTATGACACCCAGCCAGCGATATGAGCGGCGGATACCTTCATTCGGCTTGGCAGATTTGAAACCGGTTATCATTGAACGCACCAGATTTTCGCGGTGCATCAAACTGCTCACCACCACACCGGCTATATGAATAAATACTATAGCCAGCATGCCATTGGATGTGATCTCATGTAACTCTTCCATCACATCGCCACCGATGTCTTGAAACAATATCACCCCGGTCACTCCGGACAAAATCCCCAACACCAGCAGCAGCCAGATCGCCACACTTCCTGCCGGATTATGTCCCACAAAATGCTCGGGCTTGCCATGGATCATCGATTTCAAATACGCAACAATTTCGCTGGGCTTGAACAAAAAAGAACGGAATTTTGCGTAATGCGTACCGAAAAATCCCCACAATAATCTGAACACGATTAAACCCAGCAGGGTATAGCCGAGCACCACATGAATATCGCGGTAACGCTCTGTCTCGGCAGTTATAAATGCACCGCTGAATGATATCACCAGCAACCAATGAAACACCCGCGTCGGCACATCCCAGACCAAAGTACGTTGACTCATGATGATCTCCTTTTATTTGGGAATTTTTATATTACGTTCACTGAAATCACCACGATCCGCCTGTTGGTGGCAGGCCGCGCAATTAGCCGGGCTCTTCACCTTCGGGTTTTTCCAGGTAGCGGTGGGAATTTCGTGACTATCGTGTTTGCGCTTAAACCAGACAGTCTCGGTTATCCGCAATGGCGCTGTCGGCGCACTCCAACGGTTGGAAGCATTGCTCACCAGGAAAGCTGTGATCTCCTTGTTTTCCTGATCTGTCAGCGAAGCATCCGAACCAAAGTGCTTATCTAGACCGCTCATGACCTTTCGCCAGGATGCAGCAGGCAGCAATCCCGGCGCATAAGCAATATGGCAGGTAGAACACTCCTGCTGAAATTTTGCGTTAACTTGTGAGGGTTGAACTGGTTTGCCGCGATTCTCGCCGCCGTATTTTTCAGCACGATCACCTGCCTGTGCTATGGACATAGTCGCACCCACAATCAGCAAGGTCGCAACAAGTCTGCGTGGAAAATTTTTATAACATTTAGACATATCGATCTTCCTTGATTATTTTTTAACGGTGAGCAGATAAGCAAGTACATCGCCTTTTTCCTGCGGAGTGCAAACGCGATCAAGCACGTCGTTACAGTTGCGCTTAAACCATTTTGCTACCTTGCCCGGGTCAGAAAATCGCTCCGCATTGGCAGACGGCGCAAACGGCTGTATGGCTTTTCCGGTTTTTGCGTGCTTGCCCGGCATAGCAGGATTTTCGGTGTGGCAGGAAGAACAGCTCCATTCGTAACCGTGTTTTGACTTGAAGAAACTTTCCCCACGCGCAGCTGAAAATCCTTTAAAGCCGGAAATAGTCTGCGCCGCATCGCTTTGAATGGAAGCCAGCGCCTCCTCTGGCGTTTGCGCGAAAGCCGGGCCTGAAATTAATCCGGCGACAGCCACCAGCGCTAAAACCAG
>JBIIMQ010000050.1:0-12206 GCA_044337935.1 Candidatus Nitrotoga sp. | reverse complement strand
TCCCAATGCTTGCAGGAGTGGAGTATATACACCCGATTAAGGGGTTGAAGTGCAATTTGTTATTTGATTTTGCCTGAATTGAAGCGTGATCTGATCTGGTTGGAGAGTGTGTATCAAAAATGGTTGATAAAGTGATATTCTTTCGGTGGTCATTGGGCATAAACTGTCAATATTGAAGGGCAGCATTGGCCGTATCGAAGAGAAGCAGGCAACGCGTTCAGGTTCTATTTTGAATTAAGGTTACGCGGAACAAATCGTTTGCTTGTTGAAATGAACACAATTAAAAATTGACGAATAATTTGATTATGACCGAACCAAAAAATCTTCCGGTTAGAGCAGCTACCCGCGAAGTTGTTGTGCATACCGGGCAGGGTAGCGGCTTGGTTGCGCGGGGCATGGCGGCACTTCTGGAAAACAATGATTCGTTGTTGGCAGAAGACTACGATGCACTTTATCGCCAAGCACGGGATACATATAACTGTGTTGTAGAGCTTGACGATAAATCAGGCTTCAGCATCGTTTGGACACGTGACGATCTGGATGCGCTGCAGAATGTTCTGGATGCCTTCGAGCAATTGGCGGACAAGCAATATGGGAAAGCCTATTTCCCGCTATCGCTGCTCCATAGCGGGGGGCGGAGCTTCCCTACTCACGGGGAACGTGCCCGGCATTATGCAAAGTTGGCTTTTGATTGGTGCACGGCTAACCAAAATCAAGATGACCCGGAAATATGGAACGATCTGGGCAGGTTATATTGGCTCGGTGAAGTGATCGGGGCAGACCATGAGCAGGCATTTCATTGGTATCAAAAGGCGGCAAACAGCGGGCTTGAACAGGCGCAATATAACCTAGGTGCGATGTATTACAACGGCCAGGGCGTTACACAGGATTATCAGCAGGCAACATCGTGGTACATCAAAGCCGCAGAGCAGGGGCATACGCGGGCACAATATGCTTTAGGTGCCATGTATTACGATGGTCAGGGGGTTGTGCAGGATTATGAGCAGGCTATGTTCTGGTATCAAATGAGTGCAGAACAAGGAAATGCATGGGCGCAACAATCTCTCGGATACATGTACGAGAATGGTCAAGGTGCCGCACGGGATTATGAACTGGCTTCATTGTGGTATCGCAAAGCCGCAGAGCAAGGGCTTGCGCGGGCGCAATTTAATTTGGCAACCACATACAACAGCGGTCAATTGGTTGTGCAGGATCATGAAAAAGCCAAGTTTTGGTATATGAAGGCGGCAGAGCAGGGGCATGCGCGGGCGCAATACGAATTAGGCGTCATGTATGACAAAGGCCAGGGCGTTATACAGGATTATCAGCAAGCGGTATTTTGGCATTTAAAAGCGGCACAGCAGGGGCATGTGCGGGCGCAATATGTAATGGGAAGCGCGTTTGGCAGAGGTCGTGGCGTGTCTCAGGATTATCAGCAAGCCGCATTTTGGTATGAAAAGGCCGCAGGACAGGGGTACACAGAGGCCCAATTTAATCTGGGCGTTTTGTATGAAAAAGGTCAGGGGGTTGTGCAGGATTATCAGCAGGCCGTGTCCTGGTATCACAAAGCAGCAGAGCAAAAGCATGCGTTGGCTCAATTGCATTTGGGATTTTTGTACAACAATGGATTGGGAGTTACTCAAGATGACCAGCAAGCAGTGTTCTGGTTTTTAAAGGCGGCAGAGCAGGGAGACGTGCAAGCGCAATACACGCTGGGCATTATGTACGAGAGCGGTCAGGGCGTTACGCAGGATTATCAACAGGCGGTATTTTGGTATGGTAAAGCCGCCGAACAGGGGCATGCGGAAGCCCAGTGCAGTCTGGGGTTTATGTATAACACGGGCCAAGGGGTTGCGCTGAATGAAGAGCGGGCTTTGTTTTGGTACCGCAAGGCCGGGCAGCAAGGAGAAGCCAGAGCATTGGAGCAGCTGAAAGTGCTGGGGGGGCATAGAGAGCAAATTGATCGCGCCGCGTGGGAGAAACTGAACGAATTTACACTCAGCTGGCAAACACCGGAATGAAGCGCACTTTGGATCAGGAGCTTGTTCGCCTGATGAGCGATCAGGCGGAACTTGCAGAACAGGTTATTTTAGCTGAGCTGGAATTGGAAACAGTCAAAACAGAAATGGCGCAATTTCAGCGCCGTTATTATGAAATGGTCGGGCGGCTGTATGCCCAATTGGATGAGCTGGATGCGCAAATTGCCAATGCACAGGCGGGACTATTCCCGGATGATGTTGCCGCCCAGGCCCATGCACAAGCCGCGCAGGAGCAAGCCAGAAAGTCGGCTGAAGAGGCCGGTCTGATAGAAGCGCAGCCGCCCCCGCCAGTGGCGATTACGCCGCAACTCAAGAAAGCATTCCGGCGCGCTGCCATGATGATGCATCCCGATCGCGCTACCACGGAGCCGGAACGTCAACGCCGCCACGGACTGATGATCAAGTTGAATCTTGCCTATGAACGTGGTGATCAGCAGGCCATCGAAAATTTGGTGCTGGAGTTTATTCAAAATCCCGTTGTGATGGAGGAGAGTGAGGATCCCGACTTAATTGCCGATCAGGGCGTGGAATTAAGGGTTCTGAAAATGATTCGTCGTACCGAACAGTTACGGTGCCGCATGGATAAAATTCAGGATGAATTGCAAGACAAGAAACATACGGATATTTACAAGCTCAAAATAACAATTGAACGAGCCGAGTCGAAAGGGGGGAATCCACTGGGCGACTTGGCGGAGCAGTTATTGCAGGAATTGTCCGAGCGAAGAATTCGACTGGAGGAAATTGTTTAGGGTTTGCGTGATTCACAGTGAAAAATCATTCAACAAGTGCAAATCGGTTAACAAGAAAGAGATAAATCCGCTTATCGCTCGGTCAATTCAGGACGAATGGAATCGGGAATTCCGGCCATGTTATCTGTAAAATAGTTGACTAAAGAACGATCGTTCCATAAAATGCGCTGCTATGAAAAACATCGCCGATTATCTTGCCAAGCTTCAGGACTACTACGCTGACAATGGCGTATTGCCGCCATACTCCATCATTATGGTGCTGCTGGGATTTAAATCAAAATCGCCAGTGGCCGCTTTGGTGGCCAGATTGAAGATGGCAGGCTTTCTTGAGGCAACACCCGAAAAACGCCTTAAACCGGGCAAGCGATTTTTCGAACGTCCCGTTTATGACAGTGTGCGTGCAGGATTCCCGAGTCCGGCAGGGGACATGAGCCATGATACCCTCAGCATAGATGAATATCTCGTCAGCCACCCGTCCAGCACTGTACTGGTGACAGTCAAGGGCGATTCAATGATTGATGTCGGCATTATGTCGGGCGATACCGTGATAGTGGAAAAACGCACTACGGCGAATGTGGGCGACATGGTCATTGCTATTGTGGATAACGAATTTACCCTTAAAACTCTTGGTCAGGAGAAAGGGAAGTTCATTTTGATTCCCGCTAATCCGGCATATCCCATTATTCGTCCCAAGGGGGATCTGGAAATTTTTGGCATTGTCGTCGGTCAATTTCGCAAATACAAGTGACATTTAATGCTGGTTTCAAACTGGCCCAATGTCATCGCGCATGTGGATGCGGATTGTTTCTATGCTTCCTGTGAGCAATTACGCCGGCCCGATTTAAAAGGCAAGCCACTCTGCGTCCTCTCCAGCCAGGATGCCTGCATCGTTGCAAAAACCTATGATGCCAAGGCGGCAGGTATTGCCACCGGCATGACTGTCTGGGATGCCAGGAAGTTGCTACCCGACGCTATTTTTCTGTCTGCCGATTTTCGTTACTACGGCCAAATTTCCGACAAGCTGTTTTCTATTTTGCGGCGCTTTAGCCCGACCATTGAAGAATATTCCATTGATGAAGCCTTCATGGATATGCTGGGTCTGCGTAGCCTTTACCGTAAACCGTATCAGAAAATCGCCGACGATATCCGCGAGGTTATTTGTCAGGAAATAGGCATAACCGTTTCCATTGGCATTTCCGTCACGCGTACCCTCGCCAAAATGGCATCTGAATACAATAAGCCAAACGGAACCACCATTATAGCGGGCAGGCGCATCCATGATTTTTTGCAGCACGTCAGCGTGCGCGATATTCCGGGAATAGGGCGCAACCGCGAAGCACTGCTAAATAAATTTGGCATTCATACGGCATTTGATTTTGCCAATGGCAAAGAATCTTACATCAAGCAGCTGTTGGGAAAAGCGGGAACCGATTTATGGCACGAACTCAATGGGTCAGCCATCTATCCGGTTGAAGCGGTATCCAAACTTCCCAAGAGCGTGGCGCGTACCGCGTCCATGGGGCAGATCACGCAAGATAAAGCGATCATCCACGCGCACCTTGCTCGGCACGCCATGCGGCTTTCAAAAGAATTGATTGAAAATCGCCTGGTTGCCAAACGACTGACCGTTTTTTTGACACTGAAATCGTTCGACAGACAAGCCATGGCAATCCACCTGCCTTATCCGACGGCAGATTATTTTTTATTGATTGCAGAGATGAGCAAGACGGTGGAGCATTTGTTTGATTCAAGCCGGATGTACCGGGCCTGCGGGTTGGTTGCCAACGACATTGCTACTCGGCAGAGTGGAAACTTCGATTTGTTCCAGCAAGCACAACAACAGGTTGAGGATAAACACCTTCAATTGCTTAAGACCGTGCATAAGGTCAATCAAAAATACGGTAGCGATATGTTGTTCATCTGCTCCGCCATTAAATCCACGGGGAAAATGAAACATATGCGGTTTAAATACCCGATGCTGGAATGTTTATAATTACGGAAACTCGGATTTATTCGGCTTTGTCGTTACAGCGAAAGCGGGAACCCAGTTAAATCAAGTTGCTGGATTTCCGCTCATGCTGAAATGACGACTTAATCAGCATTTTCTTTGATATAGACAGAAAATTCAGTCTTGATTTTACAGCGCTGGATACGCCGCTGGCCGCTATGCATACCAGCCTTTCGACAGGCTCAGGACAGGCGTCAGCCAACATCGCTATTGGCGACACGCTGGAAGGTGTGTGATGGGATGACCTGGCACCGCCCCGTCTCGCTTACCGGTTGGGCCGCAACCGATACGGGTGATGCGGTAGTAGCCGCCACTGGCTGAATTCGGTTACGGCGATGCACGGGCAGAAGCGGCGAATGATGCGGTGTTTGAGGTGAGGAGGGTGGGATGAAGAATCTAAAGGGGGCACCCATTAGCTGTAGTAGTCTCGATTTGATCTGACACCGCACAGCTCAAAATCGGTAACTGTCAGATGAAGTCTGAACTACCACATCTTAGCGTACTGCCAAAACCCAATTCGCCATTTTGTTCGGTGAACGCTTCACGGATTCAGTTTGAGGATGCTGTGAAATTTAACCGTGACTTCAGACACACAAAATTCCTGACACTACCCTCATGCCACCTTGAAGCCTTGGGTTGCAATCTCCCGGTATATAACGGTGGCGTGATTCCGGAGCGGCTGTTCTGGTGATAATTTGTGCACACCGATGATGGTATATACCGTAATTTCATCATGAGTCAGTGTGTGCGCCATCAGGCTGCCATGTTGCGCAGTGTGTGTGCCACGGCAACCATGTTGCGTAAGGCCGCTTCCACTTCCGGCCAACCGCGCGTCTTTAGCCCGCAATCCGGATTTATCCATAAACGTTCGCGCGGAATAACAGCACAGGCTTTGTGCATTAAACGTTGTATTTCTTCCTGGCTTGGCACTCGCGGCGAATGGATGTCATACACGCCGGGGCCAATATCGTTTGGATAATGGAATGCATGGAAGGCTTCCAGTAGTTCCATATCCGAGCGCGATGTTTCTATCGTAATTACGTCGGCATCCATCGCAGCAATGGCGGGCAGGATGTCATTAAATTCTGAATAGCACATGTGTGTGTGAATCTGCGTGGTGTCCTGCACACCGCTGGTGCTGATGCGGAAAGCGCGCACTGCCCAGTCGAGATAATGTGCCCAGTCCTGCCGTTTGATTGGCAAGCCTTCGCGTAAGGCGGCTTCGTCAATCTGAATGATGCGAATGCCGGCTCGCTCTAAATCCTGCACCTCGTCGCGAATCGCCAGTGCGATTTGCAATGCGGTGGCAGCACGGGGGATGTCGTTGCGCACGAATGACCATTGCAGAATGGTGATTGGACCGGTGAGCATTCCTTTCATCGGTTTGTTCGTCAGGCTTTGCGCGTAGCGACTCCATTCGACAGTCATGGGGTGCGGGCGTGAGATGTCGCCGTAAATGATGGGTGGTTTAACGCAGCGTGAGCCATAGCTTTGAACCCAGCCATATTCGGTGAAAGCGAAGCCTTTCAGTTGTTCGCCGAAATATTCCACCATGTCGTTGCGTTCTGCTTCACCATGCACCAGCACGTCTAACCCCAGTTCTTCCTGCTTGGTTACTGCATGGCGAATTTCTGCTTGTATTGCCGTGCGATATTGTTCTTCGTTTAATTTGCCTTGCTTGTAGTCTGCGCGGGCGCTACGGATGGTAGCGGTTTGCGGGAACGAGCCGATAGTCGTGGTCGGGAAAGCAGGCAAATTGAATTGTTTTTGTTGTGCGGCGATACGTTGAGCAAAGGGTGTGGGGCGTTTTTCATCAGCAGGTTTCAGGGCTGAGATACGTTGACGCACTTCGCGAACATGCCGCAGCGGTGAGTACACACGGCTTTCCAATGCAGTATTGATTGTTGCCAATTGAGAAGAGAGGGCTTCTTTACCCTGCGATACGCCATGCGCCAGTGTGACGACTTCCCCGAGTTTTTGGGTGGCAAACGCCATCCAGCTTTTGACGGTTTTATCCAGTTTGGTTTCTTGTGCCAAATCCACCGGCACATGCAATAAAGAACAACTGGGTGCGACCCATAACCGGTCACCTAGCGTGGTGTGCAATTCACTCAGGATAGTTAACGAAGCAGGCAAGTTGTTGAGCCAGATGTTGCGACCATCCACAATTCCTGCAGAAAGGATTTTATCCATCGGGAAGTCCCGGCTAAAGACATCAGCCTGATGCGGAGCCCGTACCAAATCGATGTGCAGCCCTGCAACCGGCAAGGTTTTGAGAATTGCCGCGTGTTCCTCCACACTGTCGAAATAGGTGGCGAGCAGAATTTTGGGGGCGGCTTGCGCCATGCTGCCATAAGTGTTGGTAAGCGCGGCTATCCATTCCCGGGGCAAGTCGAGAGCCAATACCGGTTCGTCAATTTGCACCCACTCCACGCCTTGTGTTTTCAGTTGTGCCAAAATTTGCTGGTATACCGGAATGATCTTGGGTAATAAATCCAGACGATTAAGGTTGGTATGTTTCTCTTTACCCAGATAGAGGTAGGTGAGTGGCCCAATTATTACCGGTTTAGCATTTATTCCCAGTGCTTGCGCTTCATTTACTTCATCGAATAGCCATGTGCTATTGAGTCGGAATTCGGTGGAATGATGGAATTCCGGGACGAGATAGTGGTAGTTGGTGTCAAACCATTTGGTCATTTCCATGGCTGGTTGTTGCGCATTGCCACGCGCCAGTTGGAAATATTGTGCAAGTGTTGTCGTACCTTTAAAGCCGAATCGCTCCGGTACGGCACCCAGAAGGACAGTCATATTTAACATTTGGTCGTACCAAGCGAAGTCTCCTGCCGGAATTAGATGAGTGCCCGCATTCCGTTGTATTGCCCAGTGCCGTGACCGTAATTCTTTGCCGATGGCGAGCAAAGATGCCTCGTCCGATTGACCGTTCCAGTACGATTCCAATGCTTTTTTGAGTTCACGTTGTGCGCCGATACGCGGAAAACCGAGATTGTGTGTAGTGACCATGATCATCCTTTGCTTGAAAGAATGGTATCTTCGGTAAATTACCATTATTATGCAAAATCATTATTTTCGTATTGATCATTAATTTTATTAATAATGCTATCTATTCTTGAGCTGCGTCACTTGCGTATGTTGGAAGCTTTGGTCGGGAGCGGCAATTTATCGCGTGCCGCGCAACGTTTACATTTAACTCAATCGGCAATTTCACATCAGGTCAAACAGATGGAAGACCATTACGGTGTTCCGTTATTCGAGCGCAAGACCCAGCCATTGCGACTAACGGCTGCCGGACAGCGGTTGTATATTTTGGCGGGAGAGGTGCTGGCGCAGGTGGCAGAAGCCGAGCGTGATATTGCGCGCATTGTGGAAGGCCGAGCCGGACGCTTGCGTGTGGCGGTAGAGTGCCATACTTGTTTTGAGTGGCTGATGCCCGCGATGGATGTTTTTCGTGAACATTGGCCCGAGATCGAGTTGGATTTAGTATCCGGTTTTCATGTCGATCCGTTAGCGCTGCTGCGCGAAGATCGCGCTGACCTGGCCGTGGTATCCGAGTACAGCAAGAACGGAATGATTTATCATCCTTTGTTTGGTTTTGAGATTATCGGAATTGTTTCTTGCCTGCATAAATTGGCGCAGAAGGAATATTTAACGCCACAAGATTTTGCCGACGAAACGCTGGTAACTTATCCGGTACCGGAAGAAATGCTGGATGTAATTCGTAACTTTCTGAAACCGGCTGGTATAGAACCAAAACGCCGCACTGCTGAGTTGACCGTTGCGATTTTGCAACTGGTAGCCAGTCGCCGGGGTATCTCGGCCATGCCGAACTGGACAGTGCAGAGTTATTTGAAAACAGGTTATGTGCAGGGCATGCGTTTGGGTAAGGACGGGCTGTTCGGTGAGCTGTATGCCGTTACTCATGGGACAGTTGCACAAGCAGTCTATATGCAGGATTTTTTGGAAACCGTGCGGACGGTCAGTTTTAACCGTCTACCGGGGCTGGTGCCTTTAGCGCACAACAAATAGTCAAAAATTCAATCAGGCTGAATGAAGTCAGGTTTCTTTACGACGGTATGGTGTCGTTGCTTGACACAATGATAGGCTACGCTTGGATGCGTAGCCCAGAGATAAGGAATTTATAGATTGTGTTCTTTTTTATACTGCATGATTAATGCGTACGCTTCATCTTTGAGCATCAGCTTTTCTTTTTTAAGTATTTCAAGTTCGGTATTGGTCAGATGAATTTCGCCGTTTTCAGCTTTGGTGATTTGATTGTCAAGCGCATTATGTTTGTCGAAAATTTTCAAAAAATGAGCATTGGCTACATT
This sequence comes from Candidatus Nitrotoga sp., assembly GCA_044337935.1. GTDB lineage: Bacteria > Pseudomonadota > Gammaproteobacteria > Burkholderiales > Gallionellaceae > Nitrotoga. The sequence goes on along the minus strand of JBIIMQ010000050.1, from coordinate 3,064 downwards.
GTTTTGTTTCATTTGGGTAATGATATCGCGGTATTCGTGTAGCATTGGACGCTCCTTGTGTAGTGTTATGGCTACCAATATTAGCACGAATCATTCGAGTTGATGCCGACCAGGGGGAAAGGGCGTGACATTAATTGCTTTAAAGCTGGGGATGGGAAAAGCTTTTTTTAGCGTTTGATTCTGGCCAGAAAGACAGTTACTTCTTCACGATCATGATATAGCTGCTTCGCTTTTAAGCGGTACTTGATGTTTTTTTTATCCAGTATCATGCGGATGCCGGTGAGTGCTTCGTTCAAAGCTCCCACGCGTTTTTTCATCGGTAGTTTCAGGTTGAAGAAGGCGCGGTCTGTTAAACCGCTGGCGACCCAGTCAGCGACCAGCGCGGCTACTCGATCAGGTTGTTCGATCATGTCACAAACCAGCCAGTCTACCGCGTGTTTGGGGCGATAGTGGAAGCCATCCTGACGGAGATGTTTAACTGCAGGATGATTGGCCACGACACCTTTGAGCGGGCCGTTATCGACGGCGGTTACCTGCATCCCCAGGCTAACCAGATGCCAAGTCCATCCACCGGGAGCCGCACCCAAATCAACAGCGCGCATACCCGGTCTGATCCATTGTGTTTTATCGCTTTCGTATAAAAATACCTCGAAAGCTTCGGCCAATTTGAGTACGGAGCGACTGGGTGCTTCATAAGGCATCTTCATGCGCAGAATGCCCATGGCTTCGGCAGTACTGTTGTGCGGATCACTTGTGCCGATCAGTGCACGATTTTTATCGGGGAAAAAAATATGCAGGCGGGGCAGGTTGGGGGCACCAACCACGCGTCCACTGGCGCGCAGTTTTTCTTCCAGCAGGGGTTGGAAGCGTTTGATAAAACCGGACAGCGTTTTGCCACTATTGGTATCGGGCGTTTCCAGCCACAATGCACCGAACTGCGCGGGTAACGCGGGGATGGCTGCAAGTATGGGGGTGAGACGGTCACGATCGGGTAATTCATTGATCTCGGCCAACAAACTAATTAACTGGCGGGTAAATGTAAGTTGGTCGTATTGCAGGCGCGGTTTACCCTGAAGAACGAGAAAGCCGCTGTTGGTATCGGCCTCGAGTGGCGATGCTTGTGTTTCTTGCAGGCAGTCGTGTTCAAAACCGGGGCGACAATACAGTAGCCATCGTTGTAATTTGGGTGGGTTCAGAGTGATATCCAGGCGAATGTTGAAACTTGATATGATCGAGAGGATTGGTGGGTTGTGAGCGATTCGAACGCTCGACCAGCGGATTAAGAGTCCGATGCTCTACCAACTGAGCTAACAACCCGAGAGAAGAATTTGAGGTGCGAATTGTAGGCAGACTGGTGAAATTGTCAAATTGTTTTTATTCATAAATCCTGCGTTTAACCCAGCTTCGAGTTATTTACGATTTCCCCAATAGCTGCATGATGCGTAGTACCGTGTTCAGGCTGGATTGGGTGATATTTTCCAGTAACGGAACAAGGTAAGGCAGTAATAGCATCACCGTCGCAAAGCCGACTGTTAAAGTCAGCGGAAAGCCGACCGCAAAGATGTTAAGTTGTGGTGCACTACGTGTCAGGATACCCAGTGCAAAATTGGAAATGAGTAGCGTACCGATTACGGGCATGCTCAGTTGCAATGCATTGGAGAAAATGCTGCCACCCCATGAGGCCAGAGTGTGGAACGCGATTGACGCAGGGGGAGTACTATTAATGGGGAAGGCGCTGAAGCTGTCTGCTAACGCTTCCAGCATAATTAAATGTCCGTTCATACCGAGAAAAACAAGTACGGCGAGGATACCCAGAAATTGCGCTATTACCGGTGTGTAGGATGCATTCTGCGGATCAAAGAATACAGCGAAACCCAGTCCCATCTGCATTCCGATAATATCCCCGGCCATTTCTATTGAGGTAAAAATCAGGCGCATTGTGAAACCAATTGCCAGCCCAGCCAGAATTTGTTGAATGACAATTAAAAGTCCAATGGATGATCCCGGGTCGATATCCGGTTGAATAGTTAAATTGGGCGCAATAACCATAGTCAATAGTACGGATAAGCCAATTTTTACGCGCACCGGCGTTTGTTTATTGCCCAGTATGGGTGAACTGGCAACCATAGCCAGTATGCGCACAAACGGAAAAATGAATAGTGCAAGCCACGATGTTAATTGGGCGCTGGTGACGGTGATCATTGTGGTTATTCAGCCGATGAAATTTTTGTGTGGCACCAAGAAATGCAGTGAGTATTTTGTCCGTGCATTTATGGGGATGGCTACCCAACTAGCCAGGGAATGCTGCTGAACAGGCGTTGCATGTAATCCAGCATCATGCCTACCATCCACGGGCCGGTGATAATCAGCACCCCGAACATGCCGATTAGTTTGGGGATAAATGACAGGGTCATTTCGTTGATTTGGGTGGCGGCCTGGAAAATGCTGATCAGCAGTCCAATGATGAGTGCCGTTAATAGTACCGGGGCTGATACCATCAGCGTCAGTTCCAATGCCTGGCGACCTAATGTCATTACGCTTTCGGGGGACATGATAGATTCACCTTATGTATAGAAACTATGTACAAGTGATCCGATCAGCAGATTCCAGCCATCTGCCAGTACGAATAGCATGATTTTGAAGGGTAATGAAATGATCGCCGGCGATACCATCATCATTCCCATGGACATCAGTATGCTGGCTACCACCATATCGATAATAAGGAACGGGATGAATATGACGAAACCAATTTGGAATGCTGTTTTTAATTCGCTGATGACATAGGCGGGAACCAGGATTTTTAGAGGCACTTGGTCCGCGCTTTGCAGTGGCTCGCTATTGGAAATTTGAACGAACAGGGCGAGGTCTTTTTCGCGTGTTTGACGTAGCATAAATGCTTTGAGCGGAACGCTGCCGGTATCGAACGCTTGTGCCAGAGTGAGTTTGTTTTCACTGAATGGTAGGTAGGCCTCGGTATAAATTTTGTCCAGCACCGGCGACATGACGAAGAAAGTGAGAAATAAGGCTAATCCGACGATGACTTGATTGGGGGGGGAGGAGGGGG
>JBIIMQ010000049.1:0-12207 GCA_044337935.1 Candidatus Nitrotoga sp. | reverse complement strand
AGGCCGAACAGGAAGCAGCGAAAGCCAAAGCCGAACAGGAAGCAGCGAAAGCCAAGGCCGAACAGGAAGCAGCGAAAGCCAAAGCCGAACAGGAAGCAGCGAAAGCCAAGGCTGAACAGGAGGTTAAGGCGAATAAAGAAGAGGAAGCCAAAGCGCAGGTTACTCAAGTGCCGGAAATAAAGGCAGTTCAGAGTGTCGCTGCGTTGCGTAAAAAACCATTGCCGCTGGGCAAGATAGTGGCCGGTTTGATATTGCTGTTATTGGTATCGGTTGTATTACTGCCGTATATTTGGCCGATGCAAGGTTATGTTACTCAAGTTGAACAGAAATTGTCTGCTCAATTGCAGCAACCGGTACATATTGGCCGATTACATGCGACATTGCTTCCGCAGCCTAAGCTTGAGTTGGAAAATGTATCCATGGGAAGTGGTCAGGAGTTAAAAGCGAGTAGCGTTAAGCTGAGTTTTAATTTGCTTGAATTGTTGAATGAGATTAAACCAGTTCATAACTTGGAAATCAGTAATGTCGTGCTGAGTGCCGATAATTTCGACAAGGTGTTGCTGTGGTTGCAGGGTGTAGGTGGTGACTCTCACTATCCGGTAGAGCGTATGGTGTTTCATAGTGCACGGGTCAGCAATGATGCGCTTGGATTGCCGCCTATTAATGGTGTAGTTAATTTTGATGGACAGAGGCGTTTTGCCAAGGTGGCATTGAAGAGTGAGGATGGCAAGCTTGGTATGGACATGCAGCCGCAGCAGGCAGGATGGCAGGTCGCAGTAAGTATCAAGGAGAGTTATATACCGATGCTACCGGATATATTATTTAACGAACTGACCATGAAAGGTGAGTTGGTCGCGGATGGAATTAAATTTCATGAGATAGACGGACGGTTGTACGGTGGTCAGTTGACAGGTAGTGCGCATTTGACTTGGCAGAAAGGCTGGAGGGTACAGGGACTTGTGAATACAAAGGTGGTGAAGCTTGATGATGCGTTGCCGAAATTTGGCATTGCCGGTGAAATGGATAGCGATATTAATTTTATTCTACGCGGGGAAAAACTTTTCCAGTTGGCTGATGCCCCGCATCTGGATGGCAATATTTTGGTAAAGAAGGGGCTTATCAATACCATCGATATGATAGAAACTTCGCGTATGTCTACACGTAAAAGCGTATCTAATGGACGCACGCATTTTGATGAGCTGAGTGGTATGTTACAGGTTGACAATAATGTGAAACATTTGCGCCAGATTAAAATTTCATCCAGTGTAATGAGTGTGAGTGGCTCTGTTGATGTTGCGGCGAATAAGCAAATATCCGGGCGGTTAAATGTTGATTTGAAAATACGTGCCGACCTCGGCAGTACACCGTTAACCTTGTCTGGTACGCCTACCGGGCAGGTATGGAACGTGAGGCGTTAATCGGCGGCGTTTTCGGGGAATGGAATAACAACGGAACTATGAAAATGCCTTGGATATCCGGCCAATCGCATTTTGCAGATTTTCCATTGAAGTGGCAAAAGACAGGCGAATGTAGCCGTCACTGCCGAAGGCCGAGCCGGGCACAACAGCCACGCCGGTCTGTTCCAACAGGTATTCGGATAGTGCAATATCGGTAGCTTCTTTGATGAGGCCTTTCTGGTGTAAAGCCGCAATAACCGGACGCACGTCCGGGAAAGCATAAAACGCTCCTCCGCTTGATACGCATTTGACCCCGGGAATTTTGTTCAGGGCTTCTACCACATAAAGATGTCGTTCGCGGAATGCTTTGAGCATGGGGGTAATACAGCTCTGATCCCCGTTTAATGCCGCTTCGGCAGCTATTTGAGAAATCGAAGTAGGGTTGGAAGTACTTTGTGATTGCACATTTTCCATCGCAGTGATGATGTGCTCCGGCCCTGCGGCATAGCCAATACGCCAGCCTGTCATTGCATAGGATTTGGATACGCCATTCAGAACCATGGTTCGTGGATAAAGATCAGGGCAGGCATTTAGAATATTGACGAATTTTTCATCACGCAACGCTATGTGTTCATACATATCATCAGTGGCGATCAGTACATGGGGATGTTTGCGCAATACTTCACCCAATGCTTGCAACTCGGCCAAGCTATACACTGCGCCGGATGGATTGCTCGGACTATTGATGACTGCTATTTTGGTTTTGGCTGTAATAGCGGCAGCTAATTGTGCAGCGCTAATTTTGAAATTTTGCTCGATGCCGGTTTGTACGATGACTGGTTTGCCCTCGGCGATGAGCACGATATCTGGATAAGATACCCAATAAGGTGCCGGAATAATTACTTCATCGCCGGGGTTGATTATGGCTAGTGCAAGGTTGAAAAAACTTTGTTTGCCGCCGCAAGAAACCAGAATCTGTTTTGCTGTGTAGTCCAATCCGTTGTCGCGCTTGAACTTGGCGATGATGGCTTGCTTTAAAGAAGGCGTACCGCCCACTGCCGTGTATTTGGTAAATCCGTTGTTGATCGCAGCGATTGCTGCATCTTTGATATGCTGCGGAGTATCGAAATCCGGTTCACCAGCTCCCAATCCGATAATGTCTTTTCCCTCCGCTTTTAGTTTGGAAGCTCGCGCGGTGACGGCGAGAGTGGGGGAAGGTTTGATTGCTTGCACGCGTTTTGATAGTTCCAAGATCGTATCCTTATGGGTTCAGGTTAAACTGTCCCGAATTTTAGATTTTTTAATTAAAAATTGACTGAAATTATACCGTGATTAAGACTTTTCCTAATAGCCCATATTTTTTGCATCAGCCTTTTGAGCCGTCGGGCGATCAGCCCACCGCGATTGCGCAATTGGTTGAGGGGGTAAATGAGGGGCTATCGTTTCAAACTTTACTTGGCGTGACTGGCTCCGGTAAAACATTCACCATGGCGAATGTTATTGCTCAATTGGGGCGACCAGCCATCATTATGGCACCCAATAAGACGTTGGCGGCGCAGTTGTATTCCGAAATGCGCGATTTTTTTCCCGAAAATGCAGTTGAATACTTTGTCTCTTACTATGATTACTACCAACCGGAGGCTTATGTTCCATCGCGTGATATGTTTATCGAGAAAGATTCCAGTATAAATGAGCAGATTGAGCAGATGCGTTTGTCGGCCACAAAATCTTTGTTGGAGCGGCCGGATGCGGTAATTGTGGCCACCGTTTCGGCTATTTACGGTATTGGTGATCCGGTGGATTATCACGGTATGATTTTGCATCTGCGCGAGCATGAAAAATTGGTGCGTCAAGACGCAATCAAACGTCTCACAGAGATGCAATATGAACGCAATGATGTGGATTTTTCGCACGGGAATTTTCGGGTGCGCGGCGATGTAATCGATATTTTCCCGGCAGAAAATAGCGAACATGCGCTACGTTTGACAATGTTTGATGATGAAGTGGAAAGCTTGTCGTTATTTGATCCGCTTACCGGCCATATTTTGGGCCGCGTGCCGCGTTTTACCGTGTATCCGTCCAGCCATTACGTTACGCCGCGCAGTACCACATTGCGGGCCATAGAAACTATCAAGGTTGAGCTGGCTGAACGGATAGAATTTTTTCAGCGTGAACACAAATTGGTTGAAGCTCAGCGTATTGAACAGCGTACTCGCCACGATCTGGAAATGTTGAGCGAAATCGGTTTTTGCAAAGGCATCGAAAATTATTCGCGCCATTTGTCCGGACGCAGTGCGGGTGAACCACCGCCCACGCTGATTGATTATTTGCCGCCAGATGCGCTAATGTTTATAGACGAAAGTCACGTTACCATCCCGCAGATTGGCGGTATGTACAAAGGTGATCGGGCGCGCAAGGAAAATCTGGTTAATTATGGTTTTCGATTGTCCTCCGCGCTGGATAATCGTCCGCTTCGTTTTGACGAATTTGAACGGGTAATGCGTCAATCCATATTTGTTTCTGCCACCCCGGCTGTTTTTGAGGCGGAGCATACCGGGCAAGTGGTGGAACAATTGGTGCGTCCGACCGGATTGGTTGATCCGCAAATTGAAGTGCGGCCAGCCTCGCATCAGGTGGATGATTTGATGTCGGAAGTAAATTTGCGTGTGGCTAAGGGTGAGCGTGTACTGGTTACCACGCTGACCAAGCGTATGTCGGAAGATCTCACCGAATATTTTTCCGAGCACGGTATTAAAGTGCGTTATTTGCATTCGGATATTGAAACAGTGGAGCGGGTTGAAATCATTCGTGATTTGCGATTGGGTGTATTTGACGTGCTGGTCGGCATCAATTTATTGCGCGAGGGGCTGGATATTCCCGAGGTGTCACTGGTCGCCATACTGGATGCGGACAAGGAAGGTTTTTTGCGTTCGGAGCGTGCGCTGATTCAGACGATAGGCCGTGCTGCGCGTCACATAAACGGTAGCGCCATACTCTACGCTGATAAAATTACCGATTCGATGCGCCGTGCTATTGATGAGACCGAGCGCAGACGGAACAAGCAGCTGTTGTATAACGAACAGCACGGCATTATTCCTCAGGGGGTGCAGAAGCGTATCAAGGATATTATTGAGGAAAGCTACGAGCCGGATGCTGCTCGTAAGCTATTAAAAATAGAACAGGAGCAGGAAAAATATCTGGCAATGAGTGAACGTGATCTTGCCAAAGAAATTAAACGGCTCGAAAAAGAAATGCTACAGGCAGCGAAAAATCTTGAATTTGAGCGCGCCAGTGAATTGCGTGACCAGTTGAAGAAGTTACGGGAAAGCGTGTTTATGTCCCCGTTATGAATTGAAGAATTTGAATGGTGGATGCATTGCAATATATTTTTAACAGGAAGAACAATTGAAGAAAGTAAGTATTTTATTTTGCTGCATGGGAAATATATGTCGGTCACCTACTGCTGAAGCAATTTTTCGTAGGCGTGTTGAGGAAGCAGGTTTGATGCAATGCGTTTTAATTGATTCGGTGGGTACGCACGATTATCACATTGGAAAACCACCGGATATACGAACACAGCGGGCCGCGCTATCGCGTGGATATGATATGAGTATGCTGCGTGCGCGGCAGGTTGAGGTTGCTGATTTTACTCGTTTTGAGTACGTACTGGCGATGGATCGTGCCAATCTCGATATTCTGCAACGTTTATGTCCGGCGAAGGAACGGGGACGTTTGGGATTGTTCCTGGAATATACGAGTCGACATGAAGAGAGTGAAGTTCCCGATCCTTATTATGGCGGGGCAGAGGGATTTGAGCGTGTGCTTGACATGGTGGAGGACGCGTCAGAGGGGTTGTTGCGGCATATTCAGAAGACACTTGTGTGAGAAAACGGAAGATTTGATCGGTTAAACAGGATAGAGCCTTATAGGGCGAGGTTCGATAAAACAATAAAGCCGTGCAATTAAATATTGCACGGCTTTATTGTTTGGTATTTAGGCTACGGGTGTTATTTTACTAATCTAAAAATGAATTCAATTTTTTGAAACGGTTTCAATTTGCACCAGTGGCTCGTTATTATCCATGCTATAAATTTCGCGTGGACGTGGTCGACGACGTGAAACTGGCGGTGCAGAATCAAACTGTTGGGCAGCAGACATAGCCAACATGGATTTGGTAGCATCCGTTTCAATTTGCACTAGCCCATTATCGCTCATTGCCGACGGAGCTGGAGCTGCTGATGCAACTGGAGCCACCGGCGCAACTGTCTGATCTACGGGGCGTTGATCGGAGCTTGTGTTTTGAATATGCAGTGAGTCGATCGCTTCGTTGTGGCGTGCAGGTTCAGTCATATTCGTTACCGCACCATTCGTGGTTTCAGTATGGGCGGGTTGTACATTAGACAGCAGCCCGGCTGCCTGTTGATGATCGCGTCGTTCACGTTCACGTTGGCCACCACGGCGACCGCGTTTACGTCCGGTGTTGTGAGTATTTCCATCTGTTAATTCGGGAATTGTTGCGGTTTTTGTTATGTTTTCCAACGCTGCAGGTTCGGCTGATTCGCGCGGCGGCCTAGGCGGGCGTGCAGTACGTGGTTCTTGTGGTTTTTGTGAGGTTTGTACGGATTTTTCCGTGCGTAGATTAGATTCATCTCGGTCACGACGTGGATTGTTGCGTTGTCGATTGCCCTCTTGACGACTATTGTCAGGTCGTTGGCTATTGGAGTTGCGGTTATCCCGTTCACGTCTGGGTGGATTATTAGTGTGTGGTTTTACGGCTGGTTTTTCGGGGGGTGTGTCCGTACTTGGCGACTTGAACCAATTTAACAATTTGCTGAAGAAAGATTGGTGCACGTCCTCCCGAGCTGATCGCATTGGTGCCGGTTGTGGCGGTGTAACCCCTTGAACTACAGCTTGTGGACGTTGCAGTTTGACCTCTTGCGTGGCGTTGGCTGTGACATTATTGGCTTCATGTGTTACCACCAGCTTGTAACTGGCCTGTAAATTCTCGACGGTCATATCATCCTGGCGCAAACGAGTCACAGTGTAGTGCGGAGTTTCCATATTTTGATTTGGAATCAAAATTATAGAAACGGATAATCGTGATTCAATTTGGTGGATCTCAGCCCGTTTTTCATTAAGCAGGAAGGTGGCGACATCCAATGGCACTTGTACATGGATAGCGGCACTGTGTTCTTTCATTGCCTCTTCCCGAATGATACGCAGAATATGCAAGGCGGAAGATTCGATGCCACGGATATGGCCGATTCCATTACAACGGGGGCAGGGTGTGTGGCTGCTTTCTTCCAGACTGGGTTGCAGGCGTTGGCGCGATAATTCCAGCAGACCAAAGCGCGAAATTTTTCCAGTTTGCACGCGCGCACGGTCATAATGCAAGGCATCACGCAGGCGATTCTCAACTTCTCGCTGGTTGCGTGTGCTTTCCATGTCGATAAAGTCGATTACAATCAGGCCGCCCAAATCGCGCAGGCGCATTTGTCGTGCAATTTCTTCTGCAGCTTCTAGATTAGTATTCAGTGCGGTCGATTCTATGTCCGTGCCGCGAGTGGCACGCGCTGAGTTGATATCGATCGCGGTGAGTGCTTCGGTATGGTCAATAACAATAGCGCCACCGGAAGGAAGGTTTACTTGGCGCGCATGTGCTGATTCGATCTGATGCTCAACCTGAAAACGTGAGAATAAAGGGACGTCATCCTGATACCGTTTGATTACATGGACATTGTTGGGCATAACCGTGCTCATGAAAGCGCGTGCTTGTTGATAGATATCGTCCGTGTCGATCAGAATTTCACCGATTTCCGGGTGGAAATAGTCACGTATGGCGCGGACGACCAAGCTACTTTCAAGGTAGATAAGCGATGGTGCCTTTTCTGTTTTTGCCGCGCTTTCGATGGCATCCCATAACTGTTTTAAGTAGTTGAGATCCCATTGCAATTCTTCCAGATTGCGGCCAATCCCAGCTGTGCGTGCAATGATGCTGGCACCTTGCGGGACTTCCAATTGCGCCAAGATGTCACGAAGCTCGTTACGTTCTTCACCTTCTACTCGGCGGGAGACACCACCGCCGTTGGGATTGTTGGGCATCAGTACGATGTAACGACCAGCCAAACTGATGTAAGTAGTTAAGGCAGCACCCTTATTGCCGCGCTCGTCTTTTTCCACTTGGATGAGTAGTTCTTGACCTTCGCGTAATGCTTCTTTGATACTGGGACGGCCATTGCCATCGTGATTCAGGTAATTGATAGGGGAAACTTCTTTGAATGGTAAAAACCCATGACGGTTTCCACCATATTCGACAAATGCAGCTTCAAGACTTGGTTCAATACGGGTAATTATGGCCTTATATATATTACTTTTACGTTGTTCTCTTCCAGCGGATTCAATGTCGAGATCTATTAATTTTTGACCATCGACAATGGCGACACGGAGTTCCTCCGCTTGTGTCGCATTGAATAACATGCGTTTCATTATATTTTCTCCCGCGCTCTAACACGGGCAGAACAAGTCTATACACGGCTAACCGTGCGCGAGAAAGCGAATTAAATCCGTGGGTGCAGTGCTGGTATAGCAATGTGGACGGTTGTTCAAAATATTATTCTCGTTATTAGCTTGTCAGTCATTAGCAGATGCCGCAAATTTCGTTATGGTGGCGGCATGGAAAAAAATCTACAGGTGCTTTGAGCGCGCAAATCAATTACTATCACTGCTTTTTCCGGTGAGTGACATTAACCGGATTGCGTTGGAACGGGGCGGCGGCACTGTTGCCTGCTCCACACTCACGGGGAATTCGCATCCCGTTTTCCGTTAGCCAATACGCGTTATCGGGAAGTATAAGCATAATGAATGATTTACGCAAAGAATCTGTAAACTGGGTCATGATTGACGAAGGTAATTGTGGCCAGCGTATGGATAATTTTTTATGTGGACACTTAAAGGGTGTTCCCAAAAGTCATATTTATCGTATTTTGCGTAGCGGTGAAGTGCGCGTGAATAAAAAGCGCATCGATCAAACCTACCGACTGCAATTGGGTGATCAGGTACGTATTCCACCGGTACGGGTAGCGTCAACTCAAAGGAGTGAGTATGTCCCCGCGCTTGAATTTCCTGTTTTGTATGAAGATGATGCGCTATTGGTGATCGACAAACCATCCGGAATCGCGGTACATGGGGGCAGCGGGGTTAGTTTCGGTATTATCGAGCAATTGCGAAGTGCTCGCCCGCAAGCCAAATTTCTGGAACTGGTACATCGTTTGGATCGTGAAACGTCGGGCGTATTGCTGTTGGCAAAAAAGCGCTCCGCATTGGTTCATCTGCATGAACAGATGCGCGATGGGAAAAACGATAAGCGATATCTGTGCTTGGTGTTGGGAAAGTGGCATAACATTAAGCAGCACGTTAAATTACCATTGCACAAATTCAACACCCAGACTGGCGAGAAACGTGTAATGGTGCGTGAAGATGGGCAGCCCGCGCATACTATTTTCTCACTGCAAAAAAGCTGGCCTGAGTTCAGTTTGCTTGAAGCGCAGCTTAAAACCGGGCGTACTCATCAGATTCGTGTGCATCTATCTCATTTGGGATTTCCAATTGCCGGTGACGATAAGTATGGCGATTTCGTACGAAATAAGGAATTGATAAAACAGGGTTTAAAGCGCATGTTTTTGCATGCGCACAGTATTACTTTTACTCACCCGCTGACAGGCGAGGCTATGCAATTGAGTGCGCCGTTGCCGAATGAGCTGCAACAGTTCATAAATGAATTGGATGGGTAGTTTGTTATTAATTAATGTTCTTTATGGAACATTAAGCTATTGTTTGAATGCCAAGTCGGATGTTGGTGGCGCTGTGTGCTCAACGTAGTGTTTTGATACGTTAATTTTAGTCCACGGCTTAAATTACGTCCGCGAAGTAGGATTCTGCCCGCTTGAACAGGGCATAACTAATAGGGAGCAAGATAGTAACCAGAATGATGCCCGGTACCATCGCTGCTAGATCCGGTGGCTGGTTTCGTAATGCAACACTTTGGAACGCATCGATAATGCCTGCCAGCGGATTAAGAGTATAGAGGGTGTAGAGAAGGTTGGACCAGTCGCCGGCAGCCTGTTGAATTAATAGCTTGTCTTTTACCAAGTGCAATGGATAGATCACCGGAGAGGTATACATGAGCAATGAAAGCAACACGGGTAGGGCCGTCCCCATGTCTCGGTAGTAAACATTGATTGCTGCGCCGACGAATGCAATGCTTAATGCGGCCAGAATTGTGTAAAGAATAATGAGCGGCATCCATAAGATATACATTCCGGGAATGTAGTTAAACCAAATCATAAGTCCGGCCAAAATAATAAAGTTGATGCCAAGCTCTACGAGTTTAGTGACGACTGCAGTTATAGGGAAAATTTCGCGCGGGAAATATATCTTTTTGATGAGATTAGCATTGCTTACCACGCTGCTGACACCTTCCGACGCTGACTCCTGGAAGAAAATCCATGGTATGAGCGCAGCGAAAGTCAGAAGGGGGTAAGGGATGTTGCCGCTATCAATGCCAACGAAACTCCTGACTAATGTAAAGATTAGCATCAGAACAAGTGGTTTCACTACAGCCCAAGCAATGCCTAGATATGCCTGCTTGTAACGCAAGGTGACGTTTTTCCATGCAAGCACAGCCATCAGTTCGCGGTATTCGATAAGATTTTTTGCTACGGTAATCATAGTATCTTGATTTTAGGTGCTTGGTTGATAAGTTATTAATTTGAACAGTCGATATTTACTGAGCTATTGTTCACCAATAAAACTCTTGAAGTGGGTTTAAAGTTAATTTGTCGCCACAGGACAACGATAACCGACGTATGTTACATATTAAACTGGATAAGTGCTAAATTTTTTATATGTGACGTTATTATCATCTGAAAATTAGTGATTTTCGAAGATATTGTCGATTTTTTTAAGCGGATTATTCCGAAATGGGGAATATTTTTGTAAATTACCATGCCGGGCAGATTTTTTATGTGAGGTATTGATTTCAGTTTGGCTGAATTTACCATTTGAATACGGCGATTAATATATTCCTTAATTACCACGTTGAATTGTAAATAGTAATTTTTATGCGTCATATTTGTTAGAGGTGCTTTTTATGCTAAGACAATTCCATTTGGCTTGTTTCATCGGTTTTATGATGATTTCGCTGCCTGTGAGAGCAATGAGTGTGTTGCCACTTTATCTGGACGAAATTGTTAACGATGCTGCTATCGTATTCCAAGGAAAATCCATCAGGAACTATAGCGAACATGATCAGCAAATAAATTCAGTAGTGACATACCATACTTTTGAAGTACAGGAGGTTCTCAAGGGGGAAGTTGGGGCCACGCATACCATTAAACAAATAGGCGGAAATCTGGAAGGCAAAATTTACCAAGTATCTGGTGTGCCTACCTTTATCGTTGGGGAGAGTTATGTACTCTTTGTATATGAAGTTTCAGCGGCTGGATTCTCGAGTCCAGTAGGATTGGGTCAGGGAAAGTTTAATATCCTCCACGAATCAACGGGCCTTCAGGTGGCTAATGGCAGAGATTTTAGAGAAATGACCTTGGGCATTCCAGCTCATGTGATTCCTCCATCAGTCCAAATTAAAATGCAGCAGGCTCACGGGCCTGTTAAGCGGCTTGACCTTGATGAATTCAAGCAACTTGTGCGTCGACAAATGGGAGCAACCAAATGACATTAATGAAAGTTATCCGTGGGTTTATGGCGGGAGCATTGATAGTGCTTGCGGCATCTGCATATGCGGGTGGTCCTTTGGTGGTTTGTTATCAGCTTCCTGCAAAATATTCCGGTGCGGGGACGGTATCGCTTAATTATGACCAAGGTACGCTTGGTTCCCGTACTAAGACACAGGTTGACGCACTGGTAACAGATGCGGTGTCCTTATGGACTAATGTGGCGACATCAACGGTGACTCTCGCGCGCGGAGCAGATCTTTCGGTAGATATTACTACCAGTAATTATGCGACTTATCTATATAATTTCTCGGATGGGTTGAATCCGGTTATTTATGATACTGATGGCTCGATTGTTGATGCCATGTTTGGCGTGGGTGCAAAAAATAGCGTTCTTGGTTTTGCTGGGTCCGGCTGGAATAATAACGGCTCACAGTGTACTTATGTTGAGGGCCGTGCGGTCATCAATGGCTATATCGCCGTAAATGATACAACTATGAAAGTTGTTCTTGCTCATGAAGTTGGTCATTTGATCGGCTTGGATCATACACAACTGGATAGCTCACAAGGATTGGTGAGCTCGAATCCTTCAAATTATCCGTTAATGTACCCTATTGCATATCGAGGTTATAGTTCTTTACACGAGGATGATGTTGCAGCAGTGAGCACCCTTTATCCGGACGTATCACTCGGTAGTGTTTATGGTCAGTTAACCGGAAATTTCACCCAAACTAATGGCACGCCCATTCAGGGTGCTAATATCTGGGCTAGGGAAGTAAGCGCCAATAAGGTGTATAGCATCGTTTCTGATTACCTTATGCAGAATACGGGTTATTTTAAGTTACTGCTACCTCCCGGCAGTTATACATTGCACGCAGAAGTAATTCAGACTGAATTTACAGCCGGCTCCAGTGTTGGGCCGTATTCTGACACTTCCTCTGATCTCTCATTTCAGCCGCCACTTTACACTAACGGGGTGGCAATGGCACCAGTCACATTGGGAGGAAGCACACCGACCCAGTTTGTTATTGCCGCCGGATGTGTGGCATCGGCCACATTTAAGATAAATGGAACAGGAT
>JBIIMQ010000163.1:0-3646 GCA_044337935.1 Candidatus Nitrotoga sp. | reverse complement strand
CAGGTGGGGCATAAGGTGAAAATACGCCACAGTGTAAGCGGTGAACGGCGCCAATGGTTGGAGATGGCACTGAAAAATGCTTCGTTGGCGCTGCATCAGAAAGTAGGTCAGCAGGCTGGGCAGCAGGCACGTTTGGAAAAACTGCGCGAAGTGCTGGTACTTTCGCAGCTATCACGTATCGAGTGTTTTGATATCAGTCATACCATGGGTGAAGCGACTGTGGGCTCCTGTGTCGTGTACGATAATTTGGCGATGTGCACTGCCGAATATCGCCGCTACAATATTAGCGGTATTACCGGGGGAGATGATTACGCGGCAATGCGCCAGACTTTGCACCGTCGTTATCAAAAGTTACAGGCGGGGGAAGGCAAGCGTCCCGATTTGATTTTGATAGATGGTGGTGCGGGTCAGTTGGGTGTGGCTTGTCAGGTAATGGAACAGCTTGGCCTGTCAGAAATCCCGTTAATGGGTGTGGCTAAAGGTGTGGAACGTAAACCCGGGTTGGAGCAATTGTTGCTTCCGAAGCATGAAAAACCGCTACAATTGTTGCCGGACAGCCCGGCATTACACTTGATTCAGCAGATTCGTGACGAAGCTCACCGTTTCGCCATTAGTGGTCACCGCTCCAAGCGGGGCAAGATGCGAACAACATCCATGCTGGAGGAAATCAGTGGAGTAGGGGAGAAGCGCAGACGTAACTTGCTGGCCCGGTTTGGAGGGCTGCAAGGCGTATACCAAGCCAGCCTGGAAGAATTGGCGCAGGTAGATGGCATTAGTTTGGCGCTGGCGGAAAAAATTTATCAACAATTGCACTGATTATGCCTCTCAATATCCCCAATCTTCTGACTTGGTTTCGTATTTTGCTTATACCGGTGTTTCTCGGTGTGTTCTATCTTCCAGATCCGGTACTTTCGCTGCATAACAAGCATCTGGTCGGCACGACAATCTTCGCATTGGCAGCTGTCACAGACTGGCTGGATGGTTACCTTGCTCGGGCGCTCAATCAGATTTCCGCTTTTGGTGCATTTCTTGACCCTGTTGCCGACAAGTTAATGGTGGCTGCTGCATTGGTCGTGTTGGTTAAGCTCGGTTATGTCGACATGGTTATCGCGTTCATTATTATTGGTCGCGAAATTGCTATTTCGGCCTTGCGTGAATGGATGGCGCAGTTAGGTGAAAGCAAGAGTACAGCTGTTTCCATGCTGGGAAAAGTGAAAACAGTCTTCCAGATGGTCGCTATATTATTGTTGCTTTGCCATGATTCTCTGGCAGGTTTTTCAACCAATTTGCTGGGTACAGTATTGATTTATCTTGCTGCAATTTTGACACTGTGGTCAATGGGCTATTATTTAACGCTTGCACTACCTCAAATTTCCCGCAAATAAGTTGGGTAATGGTGGTGTGGTATGAGGTGGAATTTAGCCATTGAGCTGTATAGAAACGAGTGCCTCATTAAGTCTGCTATAGCTACACGTTTACCAGAATATTATTGATTTCTTGCTTCATGCAAAGTATACTTATCCGCTTTCGGGGTGTAGCGTAGCCTGGTAGCGCGCCTGCTTTGGGAGCAGGATGTCGGGAGTTCGAATCTCTCCACCCCGACCAATTATCTCAGTGGTACAGAGTCAAATGGCTCCACAGGAAGTTGTGCCCGTAGCTCAATCGGATAGAGCACCAGCCTTCTAAGCTGGGGGTTACAGGTTCGATTCCTGTCGGGCACGCCAATGTCAATGTTTAGTCCCGTGGTGGCTGTAGCTCAGTTGGTAGAGCCCCGGATTGTGATTCCGGTTGTCGTGGGTTCGAGTCCCATCAGCCACCCCATATTTGTCATGGTAATTGCAGCATTCTCGTTATTGATTCTTTTGGTGTCTTCAATTGTGCCGTGTTTTCGGCAGGTTTACTGTCATTGTAAGCAGTGCAGCTTCGGTGTCATTTCTTGCGTTTGGCAACCCCTTCCTCTATCATTCGACGGGTAGGTTGTTGCAACCACTTAGATGGCAAAGTTTTAATCGATCCCTACAAAAATGGGATGAAAGATGATTTCGGTTTCGCTAATTAAACAGGTGCAATCCGTACTCTTCACTTAGTGGATGACAGGCATCAGTGATCGTTTGTTTTCCCATATTTTCTTCCAGTTGAAGAAGCTATGGTTTGACCTTTTGCGTGGTTTGGGGTAATCTGCGCGGCCTTTAGGAGAGATGGCCGAGTGGTCGAAGGTACTCCCCTGCTAAGGGAGCGTAGGGTTTATAGCCTTACCGAGGGTTCGAATCCCTCTCTCTCCGCCAGGACTGTAGCATTTAACAGTTTTGCGCCCGTAGCTCAGATGGATAGAGTACTTGGCTACGAACCAAGGGGTCGGGCGTTCGAATCGCTCCGGGCGCGCCAGTAAATCAAAGGGTTAGGCAGAAATGCTTAGCCTTTTTTATTTTTTGGTTACTCAGGGGTTACGTTTGGTAGCTAATAGCGTCAGGCGATATTCATGCTAATCTGGCACGTTTTTGAAGTTCTTCTTCGATGGTTTTTTGTTCATGCTTGTCGATTACAACCATTAAACTGATTTTTTAACAAAATGTGAAAATATTTCCATTCGTTTTGCTCCTGATGAGTTAAGAGGTTGTGGTCGAGCACGAAAACAAGTGGCATAACCGATATGATGATGCCTTGCGAAAAAACAGGACCACCGCATTCCTGGCATTGAAGAAGCTGGCGCATTCTTTCCAAATTACTCTCAACTAAACGAGAGAAATTAAGCGCGTTGTAGATCACGCCGTCCCCCGTGCATTTTGCTTTTTTATTTTAGTTATCCTTGTTGATTTGGCTGGGCAGGAATTTCTATGGTAAACCGCCATAGCCTTGAGCCACCTGTACCATTGCAGGCTGAATTTCCTCGCACACTGCTTGCGTTGCCCAGAAAAACAACGCTGGATGGACCGTTACGCGTACGAAATTATCCGCAGCAGAGAATATTCATTAAGTCATTACTCGTCTTCACCCAACTCAGGATCCCAACCATCCTTGCGCGCGTTTGTAATTGCGACAGCGTACAGCTTGGTGTGTTTTTCACGCAAGTCATCTGGCAGGCGGCTGGGTATATGTGCATAGGGCTTCCACGCAGCATAAACCTTTTCACATAAATTCTGCATTTGCGCAGCGTTCCATCCCTCGCAGGTTTGTGTTTCAGGCAGAATGCCAAATAACCATGCATCACGCACGACACGTCCCAGATGGGTCAGCCCGCCTTTATTATCTTTATCAACACCCGCATAAAATTGTTTTTTCATGTTAAATCCAGCCTGATATATCGGTTAACGGTGATTACGTTTTCCTAATTATATTTCGTTATAAAACATTTCATGAGCCGGGAAAAATTGCTTTGGTCATTGTTAAGCCTTTGCCAAGCTCTATAAACTGGTTAATCCGGCATAGAGAATTAGCAGCTTTCCCGGCAACTTTTCGACATGGTCTATGACCCATATTATTCTTGGCACTGATAATCTGCGACACGTATTTGCCTGCCCTCGGGGCGAGTGACAAGCAGAGGATATCGCGCTGTTTACGGAATTGTTTTCTGATGCTCGTTGAGTATACGTGGCCTACAATAATTTTTTATTTTTCTTGTTTAGGGTGCTTGGAATATGTGTATCCG
>JBIIMQ010000048.1:0-12250 GCA_044337935.1 Candidatus Nitrotoga sp. | reverse complement strand
AAATTCTGAGGCACACCGCCGATCAGAAAACCCGGATTCAAGCCCGCGTATTCCAGTATCCACGCCAGCATCGAGGTGGTGGTGGTTTTGCCATGAGTGCCCGCGACTGCCAACACCCATTTATTTTGCAGCAAATTTTGCGCCAGCCACTGCGGGCCGGAAATGTAAAGCAGGTTGCGATTGAGAATTTCTTCCATCAGCAGATTTCCGCGCGACACCACATTACCGATCACGAAAATATCCGGCTGAAGGGTGATCTGCTCCGAACCAAAACCTTCAATCAGTTCGATACCTTGCGCCTCAAGTTGTGTGCTCATCGGCGGATAAACGTTGGCATCGCAACCGGTAACGCGATGGCCTGCCTGCTTGGCCAGCACGGCAATGCCGCCCATGAAAGTGCCGCAGATACCCAATATGTGAATGTGCATGTTATGCCCTGAAAATAAAAAATACCGCGCCCATCAAACACAGCGCCGCATACAGATAATCCAGCTTCAGCGGCTGACCCATGTACAGCACGGCAAAAGGAACGAAAACAGACAGCGTGATGACTTCCTGCAATACTTTTAATTGCCCCAGGTTGAGTTCGGTATAGCCAATGCGGTTGGCGGGCACTTGCAACATATATTCGAATAGCGCGATGCCCCAGCTTACCAATACGGCCACGTACCATGGTGACTGGGTAAAATTCTTGAGGTGTCCATACCAGGCAAACGTCATGAACACATTTGAAGCAATCAACAGAAGTGTAGTCAATAGCAATGGGTGTGGCATGGTACGGTTCCGACCTCTTAAATAATTAAGCGGCTCCTCTAAACAGCAAGGTTGTGATCAAGATATTGAAGCTAATTGTTTATGCATCATAATTTAACACCGGCGCCAACCAGCGTTCGGTTTCTTCAAGGCTTAATCCCTTGCGCTTTGCGTAATCCTCAATCTGGTCTTTGTCTGCTTTTGCCGTGGCAAAATACTGCGATTGCGGATGCGAAAAATAAAAACCGCTCACTGCCGCCGTCGGCAACATGGCAAAACTTTCTGTCAGCGTTATGCCGGCCTTATTGGGAGCATCCAGCAGTTCAAACAGCGCATGTTTTTCTGTGTGATCGGGGCATGCCGGATAGCCCGGGGCCGGGCGGATGCCGCGATATTTCTCGTTGATTATATCTTCCGCACTGGCTTGTTCGTCGGCGGCATAGCCCCAGAATTCACGCCGAACCCGCGCATGCAGCAATTCGGCAAAAGCTTCGGCGAGGCGGTCGGCCAACGCTTTCAACATAATACTGTTGTAATCATCATGTCGGCTCTCAAATTCCGCCACACGCGCGTCTATGCCGATGCCGGCCGTAACCGCAAATGCGCCGATATAATCAGCAACACCGCTTTCCTTGGGTGCGATGTAATCACCGAGACTGAGGTTAGGTTTATCTTCCGGCTTGACCATTTGCTGACGCAGATTGTGCCAAGTCATGGCGACCTGTCTGCGCGATTCATCCGTATAAATTTCAATGTCGTCGCTATTAACACTGTTGGCCGGGAACAAACCAAACACAGCATTTGCGCTTAACCACTTTTCGTCGACGATACGCTTAAGCATGGCCTGCGCGTCGTGGAACAAATTACGTGCCGCCTCGCCGATCACTTCATCATTGAGAATTTTCGGATAACGCCCGGACAGCTCCCAGGTTTGGAAGAATGGCGTCCAATCGATATAAGTGCTAATTTCTGCCAGCGAATAGTCACTAAGCGCACGCACGCCAATGAAGCCGGGTTTGGGCGGCGTATAGTTGGCCCAATCTGTTTTCAGGCCATGCGCACGCGCCTCTGCCAAACTATATCGCGCACTTTGAGGTTTTTTTCCGGCATGCAATTCGCGTGTTTTGGCGTAGTCGGCTTTTATGTCAGCCACATAACTGTCGCGCAACGTGCCACTCAGCAGATTGTTGCACACGCCCACTGCACGCGATGCGTCCGTCACATAAACGATTACGCCATTGGGATAGTTAGGCTCGATTTTCACCGCCGTATGCATCCGTGAAGTAGTCGCGCCGCCAATCAGCAACGGAATGGTGAATCCCTGGCGCTGCATTTCCTTGGCGACATACGCCATTTCTTCCAGCGAAGGCGTAATCAATCCGGATAAGCCGATTATGTCGGCATTATGTTCGCGCGCCGTATCCAGAATTTTCTGGCACGGCACCATCACGCCCATATTGATTACTTCAAAATTGTTGCATTGCAACACGACGGTAACGATATTCTTGCCGATGTCATGCACGTCACCCTTGACCGTGGCTATAACAATCTTGCCCTTGGGTTTGTTGTCACCCGAACGCGCTTTTTCCGCTTCTATGTAGGGCACCAAATGCGCGACTGCCTGCTTCATCACACGCGCGGATTTCACTACTTGCGGCAAAAACATTTTGCCCGCGCCGAACAGATCGCCGACCACGTTCATCCCGGTCATTAATGCGCCTTCAATCACTTCGACCGGATACGCCACCTGCAACCGCGCTTCCTCGGTATCCTCCACAACATAGGTGTTAATGCCATGCACCAGCGCGTGGGTCAGGCGCTCCTGCACCGTGCCCTGACGCCATGACAAATCTTCCGTTTTAACTTTTGCGCCGCCGGTTACATTTTCTGCCATAACCACCAATCGCTCGCCCGCATCGGGCCGACGATTCAGCACGACATCTTCCACCGCGTCGCGCAAATCCGGTGGAATCTGATCGTACACGCCGAGTTGACCGGCATTAACGATACCCATATTCATGCCGGCTTGTACCGCGTGATAGAGAAACACCGTATGAATCGCTTCACGCATCGCATCGTTACCACGGAATGAGAACGACACATTGGACACGCCACCGCTAATCTTTGCGTAAGGCAGATTTTTTCTGATCCAGCGCGTGGCTTCAATGAAGTCCACCGCATAGTTGTTGTGCTCTTCTATGCCGGTGGCGATGGCAAAAATATTCGGGTCAAAAATAATATCTTCCGGCGGGAAACCAACCTGATTCACCAGAATGTCGTAGCTGCGTCGACAAATTTCAATTTTGCGCTGTTGCGTATCAGCCTGCCCTTGTTCGTCAAATGCCATCACGACTGCCGCCGCACCGTAGCGACGAATAAGCTTGGCATACTTGATGAACTCGGCTTCGCCTTCTTTCATGCTGATCGAGTTGACGATGGCTTTACCCTGTACGCATTTCAACCCGGCTTCAATTACCGACCACTTGGATGAATCTATCATCAACGGCACACGCGAAATATCCGGTTCCGATGCGATCAAGTTAAGGTACGTTGTCATGGCGAGCTGTGAATCCAGCATCGCTTCATCCATGTTGATGTCGATAACCTGTGCGCCATTCTCCACTTGCTGCCGCGCCACATTGATGGCAGCTTGATAATCTCCGGCAAGAATAAGGCGGGCAAATATTCTGGAGCCGGTAACGTTGGTGCGTTCCCCGACATTCACAAACAGGGAATCATCGCCGATATTGAAAGGCTCCAACCCGGACAGTCGGCATTTCTTTTCAAGTACCGGAATACGGCGCGGCGGAACATCCTTCAACGCCTCGGCAATCGCCTTGATATGCGCCGGTGTCGTACCGCAACAACCGCCCGCGATATTAAGAAAACCGCTGGTGGCAAATTCCTTGACCAGCCTGGCGGTATATTCCGGCACTTCGTCGTAGCCGGATTCCGACAGCGGATTAGGCAAACCGGCATTGGGATGCGCGCTCAAATAAACCGTGGCAACACGCGATAATTCCTCGACATAAGGGCGCATCAATTCCGCCCCCAGCGCGCAATTCAAACCGATGGATAACGGCTTGGAATGTGACAGAGAGTTCCAGAATGCTTCCGTGGTTTGGCCCGACAAAGTCCGTCCGGAAGCATCGGTGATGGTGCCGGAAATCATGATCGGAACACGCACGTTATGGCGGTCAAAATACTGTTCGATAGCAAACAGTGCAGCCTTGGCATTCAACGTATCGAAAATGGTTTCCACCATCAGTAGATCCGCCCCGCCATCCAGCAGGCCACGCACGGCTTCGGTATAACCTTCCACCAGCTGGTCAAAATCCACATTGCGGAAACCGGGATCGTTCACATCCGGGGAAATAGACGCGGTACGCGTGGTGGGGCCCAACACCCCCGCCACAAAACGCGGTTTGTTCGAGTCTTGCTTTTCAAATTCGTCGCACACCTCGCGCGCCAGCTTTGCCCCAGCCACATTCAACTCATACACCAGATGTTCCATCTGGTAATCCGCCATCGACACTGAATTGGCATTGAACGTATTGGTCTCGAGAATATCCGCGCCTGCCGCCAGATATTCAGCATGAATGCCGCGAATAATATGCGGCTGCGTCAACAACAACAGATCATTATTGCCCTTAAGGTCGAGCGGATGATCGTCAAAACTCAGACGCGGCCCGGTATAGTCGCCATACACAACCAGACCGCGATAATGCTCCTCGGCCAGCTTGTATCGCTGAATCATCGTTCCCATCGCTCCATCAAGAATGAGAATCCGTTGTTCCAGCAAACGTTCAATACGATGGGGGGTGCGGTTCATAATGTTATAGCTTAAAAATAAGGTTGGATTTTATCATGCCTCATACAAGACAATCCCCGAAGCCAACTGATGCCGACACCCGCATGATCACAACAAAGCGGATGGCACACCATTGACCGGGTTATTTACAACTAACAACGCGGACTAACCGGGGTACCAATCTGGCAGGGGAAATTCGGCTAACCGGAGAAATCCCGCACCGGGATCAAAAAGACACCCGACCGGGAATTCACCGGTTTCGCTCAAAGTCGCAAATAGGCGGATTAATCACACGCGGTGTAATTGCTTTTCTTGCACTCACGAGCCCGTTTGATCGCTGCGGCAATTTGATCGGGCGTCAAGCGCTGGGCCACTTCATCAAGATTAGCCTGAGCATCATGATGATGGTTGACTACTGCGAGTTTAAGCCACATATATGCGCGGGCAGTATCCTGCGCCACCCCCTGACCGAGCTTATAACTTAACCCCAGCGTATTTTGTGCGGCTGCATCACCTTGCCCGGCAGCCAGACGGAGCCACTTGGCGGCTTCCTGATGATCCTGCGTAACGCCCTGACCATTGGCATAACTTAAGCCGAGGTAATACCGGGCCTTCGCATGCCCCTGCTCGGCTGCCGTACGAAACCACTTTATCGCCTCCTGATGATTCCGCGTCATACCTTGACCGTTTCCGTAGCCTACCCCAAGGTTAAATTGGGCTTGGGCGTGTCCTTGTTTGGCTGCCAGATGAAACCACTTCATTGCCTCCTGGAAATCCTGCGCTGTAATTCGCCCGTTCAAATAGACCAACCCAAGATTATATTGTGCAGCGGCATCACCCGACTCGGCCGCTGCACGGAACCACTTCAATGCTTCCTGATAGTCCTGAGTAACGCCTTGGCCGTTGGCATAACTAACACCCAGACTAAACCGGGCATTGGTATGTCCCTGTTCGGCCGCCGCACGAAACCACTTTACTGCTTCCGAAAAATCCTGGGTTACGCCCTGACCATTGCCATAACTTAAGCCCAGATTAAATTGCGCATTGGCATGCCCCTTCTCAGCCGCCAGGCGAAACCACTTTACTGCCTCCTGGGAATTTTGTGCCAAACCATCCCCCTGAAGAAATTTTTCACCAAGAGTATTTTGCGCGCTTGCATCACCTTGTTCAGCCGCCACGCGCAATGAATCTTTGACTTGCGCATCTTTTTCTTCCACCACGGCCGCATCAGAATGCGCTTTAACCAAGCCGCTGCTCGTAGACAGTATTACCATTAAACAAAGAAGCCATTTTTTCATTCAATTTCCCCGGAAAATTATCGCATCGTATGAAAACTGCATTGCCGCCACCCGACAGCTCACCACTTCAAACCAGGCCACCTTTATTAAATAAAGTCTGCATATTGCTCAATTTATCGGCCATTATAATTGCTTTCAATTCATGCATACACTTGCGCCGCAAGTGCCTTTAAAACATGGCCGGGTAATTTTGTAAGGTTCAAAGTAAAATCACCAAAAAAACAGCTCAGCGAATTTGATCACTCATTTTTATCTCTGAACGGTAATGCCATTTGAATAACATAACAATCTCGAATATGGCCCCACACCCGAAGTGTACTGTTTCATTGCGGCTTGCCGTAATTGTCATCTATTATGCTCGGATGTTTTATTAATTGCATTGCACATACCAAATTCAGCAATGTCTTGGCGCAGTTAATCCGGCGCAAGCGACCACTGCTATTGCTTCATCCTGAAATTAAATCCGCGCCAAAACGCATTCGCGGTGAGTAACTGTTTTTTTACGATCGGCAACACGCTTAGAAAGAATGGTCACAATGACAATTTCCAAAAACAATATGTCCCAATATTCACGTCATCTCTGGATGGCGCTGGGCATGCTCGTTTTTTTCATCGCAATTTTTGCCATTTATGCCTGGGCAGAAAAGGAGGTCGGTTCCGCCAATAAATTACGGCAACAATCGTTTCTGCTGTCTGATGAATTGCGCCAGTCATCCGATGACCTTACACGCATGGCTCGAACCTACGTGGTCACCGGAGACCCTATCTACAAGCAACATTATCAGGAAATCCTCGATATTCAGAATGGCAGAAAGCCCCGTCCAGCCAATTATCAATACATCTACTGGGATATTGTACTGGATGACGACCTGCGTCCACGCCCGCCGGGACAGACAACCCCTTTACTGAAATTGCTGCGGGAAGCCTGTTTTTCCGAAGAAGAATTCGCCAAACTGACAGAAGCCAAAGCCAATTCGGATGCACTCACGCAAACTGAACTCGCCGCGATGAACCTGATTGAATCAACCAGCCCACCACTGGAAGAAAATCGTATCAAAGCAAGCAACATGTTGCATGACACGGCTTTCCATCAGGCCAAGGCCAAAGTCATGCGACCAATCAGTCAATTTCAAAAAATGGCGGATCAGCGCACGCTGGAGACCATTCATACCGCCGAAATCCGTGCCACATTGATGCGCATAACCGTCATCCTGCTGGGCTTCTTGCTGGCTTACCTGCTCTGGAAATCACAACGTAATTTGCATGCCACACTGGGAGGATCGGTGAACGAATTACATACACGTATCGCCCACCTTGGCAGCGGAAATTTTTCGTCCCCCATTTCGGTCGCCAAAGGTATGGAAAACAGCGTGTTGGACTGGCTATCGGAAACACAAATAAGACTGGCCAGAATTGATGCCCAGCGCAAAGAAGCCGAAGCAAAAAATCAACGCCTGACCAAATTTTATTCCGCTTTGAGCAAGTGTAACCAGGCCATCGTGCGCTGCACCAGCGAAACGGAATTATTCGCACAGGTCTGTCGCGTTGTAGTGAGTTTTGGCGGCATGGATATGGCATGGATAGGCGTACCTGACGAACATGGCAAACATATCAAACCGATTGCATCTTTTGGTAGCGGTGTGGAATATCTGGAAGGATTGCAAATTCCATTGGAAACCCATGAGCTATATGGTCGCAGCCCGACCAGCTCGGCATTCCGCAAAAACACGCCATTCTGGTATCAGGATTCCCAGCACGATCCGATTACCGCGCTGTGGCACAAGCACGGTGCACGATTTGTGTGGACATCATCCGCCTCGCTGCCGCTGCATCGTAACGGAGAGGTCGCCGGAGTTTTAACACTCTATACCGATGTGAATAACGCTTTCGACGAAAACGTACGTAATTTACTGGTCGGAATGGCAATGGACATAGATTATGCGCTCAAGAGCCTGGAGCACGAGGCACAGCGTAAATGGGCAGAAGAGGCACTACGGGAAAGTGAGCAGCGCTTGCGGGCCATCATTGAAACAGAGCCGGAATGCATCATGGTAGTGGATGGCGTCGGTTTCATTCAAGAAATGAACGCTACGGGCCTCGCCATGCTCGAAGCGGATTCAATAGAATCGGTGCAAGAACATAATCTCATCGACTTTATCCTTCCCGAATATCACGATTCCTTTATGGCCATGCATCAGCGCGTGATGGATGGAGAAAATTGCATTTTTGAGTTCAAAATCGAAGGAATTAAAGGATCCCGACACTGGCTCGAAACCCATGCCGCCCCGCTTAGGGATGCGAACGACAACATCACCATGTTACTGGGCATTACCCGGGATATTACCGCACGCAAAGAAGCCGAGAAGCGTATCCAATATCTGGCGCATTTCGATGCGCTCACGGGGTTGCCTAACCGTGTCCAACTGAACAACCACGCCAAATATGTCATTAGCCTGGCACAGCGAAGTCATGAATCGGTAACGCTGATGTTCCTTGATCTCGATCACTTCAAAGATATCAATGACACTCTCGGGCACAGTGTCGGTGATGCTTTGCTGGTCGAGCTGGCTAAACGGCTACGCTTGATATTGCGAGAAGAAGACATGGTGTCGCGCCTTGGTGGAGATGAATTCATTTTCCTGCTGTATGGCGTGGATGCACACGAAGCGTCCCATGTGGCGCAAAAGCTGCTAGATGTCATCGCCGAACCCTGCCAAATAGAACAATATGATCTGAACGTTACCGGCTCGATCGGTATTGCCCTTTATCCAACCGATGGCACAGATCTGGAAACACTGTCCAAGAGTGCCGATTCCGCTATGTACCGGGCCAAACAAGAGGGCCGTCATGGGTATAGTTTCTTTACGGCGGAAATGCAAATCCGTTCGGCTCGCCACTTGACAATGGTCAGCGCACTGCGTCAGGCAATTGAACGAAACCAGCTGCAAATCTTTTATCAACCGCAAGTGTCAGTATCCGACGGTCGTATTGTCGGAGCGGAAGCATTGTTACAATGGACACACCCCGTGCTGGGCTCAGTTTCACCGGCAGAATTCATTCCCTCGGCTGAAGAAAGCGGATTGATTTTGCCAATTGGAGAATGGGTACTCAAACATGCGGTTCGGCAGGCAAAGTCCTGGATGCGGAATGGCCTGCCCCCGCTGGTTATGGCTGTAAACCTTTCCGTTATTCAATTCCGTCACCCCGATCTGCCCAACCTGATCACTCGGATCCTCGAAGACGAGGGCTTGCAGCCGGAATATCTGGAGCTGGAACTGACCGAGGGCGTAGCCATGCACGATCCGCAAAAAGCTATCGCCGTTATGAACAAGCTGCATGAGCGCGGCGTGCGCATGTCGATTGATGACTTTGGTACCGGCTTTTCCTCATTGAGCCACCTGAAAAAATTCAAGGTGTATAAACTCAAGATTGATCAAACTTTTGTGCGCGATATCAGCACCGATCCGGAAGACAGGGCTATCGTCAGCGCCATTATCAACATGGCGAAAAGCCTGGGACTGCAAACCATCGCCGAAGGCGTGGAAACAGAGGGACAACAAACGTTCCTGCGGGAACAAGGTTGCGATGAATTGCAGGGTTATTTTTATTGCAAGCCGCTATCCGCCGACCAGTTCGAAGAGTTTGCCCAGGGAAAGGCCCAACAAACCCTAACTCAAACGATTTATTGACCTCGTATAAACACTGCGCCGGGGAAGCGACATCAAAATAATTTACCTGGACTTTCCTCACGAATCGGTTAATTCAAATTTGAATTGCGATCGCAATTAACCAATACCGCGCAAATTTACCTATCGCCATGAATAATGCGGCCTGCCATAGATTAAGCCTGAGCCATCCGGCGGCAAGACATAACGCATCACCCAGCAACGGCACCCAGGCAAGCAATAGTATCGGTGCACCGTAACGCTGTATTTTTTCCACATGTTTGAGTTTGCGGGTTTGCGGTAGTATCCAGCCCATGCCGAACGACACCATGCCGCCCAGCGTATTGCCCAAAGTACCCAGAAAAAGCGCGGACCAAAATGATTCCGGATACAGTTTCAACACGCCAACCAGTACAACTTCGGAGCCACCGGGAAGCAAGGTGGCGGCGAGGAAGCTGCTGACGAAAAGCGATGCCAGACTGGCAAACTCAGTCATATTCAAAAGACCGGCGGATTCTCAACCCCTCTCCCGCCATAAACAAATGGCAACCCAATTACAATTTGATTGCCGAAAAAATCTTCTTGGCCAGACTGCCTGTGGCTTCAAGCGGATTGGCGCGAATCGCTTTTTCCTGTTCGGCGATCATCAAAAATAAGCCATCCATCGCCTTGCGAGTAATGTAATCATCCATTTTGATATCGCGTTTATCCACCAAGCCAAATCTTTCACCCCGTTCAGCAAATTGATCATAGGCTTCGGCGAGCTTCACCTTCTGCATTGAAGTTGCCACAATCGGTTTAAATTTTGCGGCCAATGCCGTTTCAGTGCTTTTGCGGAAATATTGGGTGGCAGCATCATTACCACCCGTGAGTATGCTTTTGGCATCTTCCACGGTCATTTTATTGACCGCACCGATCAACATATTCTTTGCCTCGGGAACGGCCGCTTCAGCGGCCCGATTAATGGAAGTCGTCAAGTCATCGGCATATTTTCCCATGCCAAATTTGCGCAACAGGTTATCCGCCTTTTGCAAAGTTTCCGGCAACGGAATACGTACTTTATTGTTACCAAGATACCCGTTTTCTTTGGCAAGATTGGTAACAGCGGTTTCCGCACCCTGCACGAGCGCCTGTTTCAAACTGGTAATCTGATCGCTATTACTGAAACCGGCCAAATTGGATACAGCTTGTGCAGTTCCGGTTGAGGAGGATGTTGTTGTTGCCGTATTACCGGAGGCAGTAGTCTCTGATTTTTGCGGGTTCGCTTTCCCAAAGGTACTCATTTCCTGATTAAGCAACTCGCCAAAATCAATTGCCCGGGCATGACCAACAGCAAGTGCAATCAGAACAAACAACGCGCTTTGAATTATGTGTCGGGACATGATAATTTTCTCCTGTAATGGGTAACAAGGGTTTTAAAGCGGCCATTGTAAAATTGTTGATAATTCGCAGACTCAACAATAAACACGTTACCGCAATAAGGTAAAAACAACTTGATGAGGATACATAATTATCCTGTATAGCGAAACCAAATCCGCGTTATCATTTTCCACGTAATTAATCCCAATTAGTGCATTCTGGCCTGCCCCATTGATGGAAGGCCATCAAACCAACCCGGAGTCCGTATGAGCGAACCGCTACTGATCGCCAAAAATAATGAACAAGAACTTTTTCTACTGCCGCAAATGGCCAATCGCCACGGGCTGATAACCGGTGCGACCGGAACAGGTAAGACAGTTACCCTGCAAACACTGACGGAATCCTTTAGCCGTATTGGCGTGCCGGTATTTCTTTCCGATATCAAGGGAGATTTATCCGGCTTGAGCAAAGCGGGCGGCAACAATCAAAAAGTAACCGAACGTGTCACGCAACTTAATCTGGAAAATTTTGCGCATCGCGCCTACCCGGTAACATTCTGGGACGTATTCGGCGCGACGGGCCACCCGCTACGCGCCACCATTTCCGACATGGGCCCGCTACTCATCGGGCGTATGTTGAATTTGAACGAAGTACAACAAGGTGTGCTTGCATTGGTTTTCAAAGTCGCCGATGACAACGGGCTGCTATTACTAGACCTGAAAGATCTGCGCGCAATGTTGCAGCATGTTGGTGAAAATGCGGCAGATTTCACTACCGAATATGGCAACATCTCCGCTGCCAGCATCGGTGCGATTCAGCGCGGCCTACTGCAAATAGAAACGCAAGGCGGCGAAAACCTTTTTGGCGAACCGATGCTCAACACTGCCGATCTGATGCAGACCGACACCAACGGCTACGGCATGATTAACATCCTGGCCGCCGACAAATTAATGTCTTCGCCCAAAGTGTATTCCACCATGCTGCTATGGTTGCTTTCGGAATTATTCGAAAATCTGCCGGAAGCGGGTGATCTCGCCAAGCCCAAGCTGGTATTTTTCTTCGACGAAGCCCATGTTTTGTTCAACGATACTTCCGCAGCATTGCTCGATAAAATCGAGCAAGTGGTACGTCTGATTCGCTCCAAGGGTGTGGGGGTTTATTTCATCACCCAAAACCCGGCAGATGTGCCGGACAAGGTGCTGGGCCAGCTCGGCAACCGCGTACAACACGCGCTGCGCGCCTTCAGCCCGCGCGACCAAAAAGCGGTGAAGGCAGCAGCTGAAACCATGCATGACAATCCAAACCTGAATGAAGAAGCCGCCATTACCGCGTTGGGCGTAGGCGAAGCGCTCGTTTCATGCCTG
>JBIIMQ010000162.1:0-3667 GCA_044337935.1 Candidatus Nitrotoga sp. | reverse complement strand
GATTAATGCTGCTGTACCCGGGATGCTCGCGGAAGAGGCCGCTTCTACAGGTGCGCTGCTCATACATTATTCGACTGATTATGTGTTCGATGGCACGCAGCCGGGATGGTATACAGAAGACCATCCCCCCAATCCGCAATCTGTTTATGGTGCAAGCAAATTAGCCGGGGAAAATGGAATTACTGCGACAGGTTGTCGCAATTTGGTATTTCGTACCAGCTGGGTATTCGGCGTACATGGCGGAAATTTCGCCAAGACGATTTTGAGGTTGGCTAAAGAACGGGATTCTCTGAAAGTAATTGCCGACCAGCATGGCGCGCCGACATCGGCACATTTAATTGCGGATATAACCGCTCAAATTATTGTTCGATATTGGAACGCAGTAAATCGGGAGAGCTTTCCCTATGGTATTTATCATTTGGTTGCTGCAGGCGAAACCACTTGGTATGACTACGCAAAATATATCATTGAGTATGCCGAAAAAACGGGAATCGCATTGCGGCTAAAGTCGGATGCAATTGAAGCGATTCCTGGTACTGACTATCCTTTACCCGCACCGCGACCCGCCAATTCCAAACTTGACAGCGGGAAATTACGGAAAACATTTGACCTGATTCTTCCGGATTGGCGACAGGATTTGGAACGAGTATTGGCGCAAATTGTCATGAATTAACAATAGACGCCGGTGCCTTCAAAAGTGAAGCGCTGTACGAGCTTTGCAGGTGGGAAGGTCATCGCAAAACCGTTAATGAGGCGTGTCCATGTTCAACACATTACGATACACATCGAGAGTTTGTTGGGCACATTTTTTCCAGGAAAAGCCGGTGCAGCGATTCTGTCCTAGCTCGACCAATTGTTGCCGGTAGGCAGAATCAAATAATACCCGTTCCATTGAGGCCGCAATGGATTCAACAGATTCCGGATTGAAAATTTCTGCCGCATTCCCGACAACCTCAGGTAAAGAGCTGCGATCCGCACATAAAACAGGGCAACCGCAACTCATGGCTTCCAGTGGTGGGATCCCAAATCCTTCGTACAGCGAAGGATAAATAAACGCTTCGGCAAATTTATATAAATCGGCCAGAACATCATCATCCCCCCTGATTTGGTGTACTTGCCATTTCCCCTGGCTAAGCTGATTAATCCGATTTTTTTCTTGATTTGATAATGACTCACCACCAAAAGTTACCAGGTGGAAATTTTTATGGATGGTTGGGCTAGCTGCGTAAGCCTGTAGCAGTCGGTCAAAGTTTTTATACCCCCTTCGGCTACCTACATACAAAATATAGGGGTGCTCATGGCGGCGAGTGCCGGATGGTGCAGCCAGCAATTCATACCCAAGATGTACTACGGATGTTTTTGCAGGATCAACAGCCAGCAGACGGATCAGATCCCGGCGTGTATTTTCCGAGATGCAAATAATGTGATCGGCTCGCTTGACTGCAGCGGCCTTCTCATCCCGGGTTGAGCCGCGCGATGAAAAGCTATTGGAAAATAACTCATGAGTCATGTCATAAACGGTAATCACTACTTTTGCATTGCGTGGTGCGATGCTGTTGCTTGAATAATAGGTTTCGTGCACGAGATTCGGCATCCAGTTTCGAAGAGCCGCCCGGGCCAGTATCTCGTTAAGTGCGCGATTAAGTCGCCCGGTGTGCCGAATTGCAGGTGCGTACATCCCCTTTATATTTAGAGAGTGTGCCGCTTGGCGCAGGTAGTTGTTCACATAGAGTGGTGATGCCACACAGGTTTGGATTGATGATCCTTCAAGCTCGGCCAGATTCTTTGCGAGTTCGCAAAAATAGCGTGATATGCCACCATAACGCTGCCAGCTGAAAATCTGGTAATCGAATGCAATCTTCATTTGATATTAATCACAGTGCGCTCATCATCGTTAAATGATCTGCCATGGTTTTTGATCCAAGGCGGTGGCGAATCCGTGATGACCAAAGCTTTGCAACCCATGATTGGGAGACACATCGTAGTTTATGTTCACTCAATGGTTGCCGCGTCAAAATATGCAGGCCGTTTGCGCTGATGAAATGCAATCCGAGCTTTTGACCCAAGGTTTCCAAGCTTGTTCTGGTAAAAAAACCAATATGTTGCCCGGTAGGGAAAGCGTAATACCACCAGTCTTTATCGGGGGGCTTTCCTTTGTAGAGCACTGTTGTAAATAACAAAGTGTCTGTGTCCGCTGTTTTAAGTGCGTCGTCGACAAAGGCCATCGGGTCAGTAAGATGTTCCATTACTTCCATAGCGGTTACGGCCCGGCATCCCTTGAGATGTTCGCCAAATTCAAAGCCCCGGGCAAGCAGGTTGTCACAATATTTGTCTGACCAGTAGAAGTCAAAACCCAAATCCCGCATTCGGCGGGTCAGCATGCCGTAACCGCCAGCTACGTCAAGATAACGACCATTCCCACGTTCACCCATAAGCCAATACAGGACACTTGCGACCTTGAATGACAAAGACAGGTTTCGCATTACCAGCCCGGTATCTGCTGCAGCTATCGCGGAGGTGTAGGCTTCATCAAGCCAATGCGGTTCATGTGCTCTTAAGAAACCGCAAGATGTGCACACTTCATAATCGGCTTGGTATTTGTGTAAAACAACGGACTGAAAGCATGCCCGCATTGATTCGGAACAGATTGGACAGCAATTCGACATGTCAGCTTACCATCCTTCGAAATTTATATATCAATGTATTGGGTAAGCGTTTCCAGTGTGAAATGCGAAAGCAATGTCGGCTACAAAAATGGTCCGCCGTGACATTACGGGTGCGAATGGCAGGATGGGTCAATGGAAATTGCATTGTTTCAGTAGGTAAATTGGCTAGCGGGCTGATGCCTGTCGTATGGGTGGCATCGGCACCAAACCCGATGTTTGAAATTAAATTAACGGAAGGCAGCACACTCAATCGACCTTCCGCCCAATTTGCAAATCCCCACTGGTAATCCCAGGTGTCTATTTTACCCCGGTAAACCCGTTCAAATACCTTGTCCCAATAGGGTATCTCGTCGGTATCGATCACCAAGCTTTCCAACCAGCCCTGATTACGAACCAGGGGCCATTGGGTCATATCGACATCATAAGCCTGCCACCGGTTTCTCCAGGTTGCCCAGCCCCAGATGTGAACGAATTTGGAGAAATAATAACTGTCTTGATTGTATCGTCTGCCAAATTGAAAATTATCGCCGCTGATCATTCCAATACGTTGATCATCACGATAGCGTTCAAGCATCTCCTGACAAAACTGGAAAAATGATGGCTCCGGCAGACAGTCATCCTCCAAAATAATGGCTTCTTCGACTTGCTGGAATATCCAGTCGATGCCACTGGAGACGCGCTTGCGGCATCCCATATTGGTGTCAGAGAAATTGGTCAGAACTTCGCAGGGCCAATTCACCTGCTCAATGATTGCCCGGGTTTGCGCCACGCGTTGCGCCTCGCCCTCGCGGTTTGTGCGTGGCCCATCACCTACCACCAGCAGTTTGGGTGGTTTGACTTTCGCAATCTCGGCAAATACGCGCGCAGTTGTATCAGGTCGGTTAAAGATAATGAATGCCACTGGCGTAGTTAACGTGAACACGGATTAACTCCAACTGTGATAATTTTCATGCGTCGGCAAGTAGTTTTCTGAAATAGGCGATTGTTTCTTTGAGTCCATC
>JBIIMQ010000047.1:0-12337 GCA_044337935.1 Candidatus Nitrotoga sp. | reverse complement strand
CTTACCGCCTCCAGCTTGTATTCGAGTGTGTACGCCGCTCGCTTGCTTTTTATTTGCTTCATTTCTCCGTCTCCTTAACTTGAAATTAAACCACAGTTAAGAAATACGTTTTTCACGGGCAAGGTCAGTACCTTCAGCACAAGCCTGCGCAATATCATCCTTCACGTTCTGCACTTTCTTTAAAATGGTTTTAGTTTGGTACCGGGGTGCCATGCTCGGGGTGCCCAGCTTGTGGTGGCTGAGCTTGCCTGATTTCGTGATTAACCGGTGGACGGTCTGTCGGTAAGCGGTCTGGTTTTATCACTGTTGGCGGGGTTGTATTTGGCTCGGCCGGTCTAACTATGTAGGGTGGCTGATGTCGTACAGGCCTTTCTGTTAGCGGTGATGGGGCTTGCCTGATTTCGCGATCAACCGCCGGACGGGCTGCTGGCATGCGGTCTGACTCGATTACTGCTGGTGGGGT
Organism: Candidatus Nitrotoga sp.; assembly: GCA_044337935.1. Classification (GTDB taxonomy): domain Bacteria; phylum Pseudomonadota; class Gammaproteobacteria; order Burkholderiales; family Gallionellaceae; genus Nitrotoga. The sequence goes on along the minus strand of JBIIMQ010000047.1, from coordinate 11,874 downwards.
TGTATTTGGCTCGGCCGGCCTCACCATGTAGGGTGGTTGATGTCGTACAGGCCTTTCTGTTAGCGGTGATGGAGCTTGCCTAATTTCGCGATCAACCGGCGGGCGGGCTGGCTCTGTCATCGATGGCCATGCGGGAGCCGATTCAACCTGCTTTTCCATACCTGCCGGTGTAATAGTTGGTGCAGTGATATTGGGTTCGGTGGCATGTGCGGGCGGCTTGCGCAATTCGAATTGCTCTTTGCGGTCAAATGATGGTGATGGAGTGGGTTGTATTGGTTGTGTCATTGATGGATCAGTTTGCGGTTTGTCACCAACATTTCTTGAGCGTGGCATAGTCACAAGTTTGACAGGCGCTATTGGTGTGGGTGCTACCGATCTTGCATTCGCTAGTGCAGCTTCATTCAGTGGCTTGCCTGGGTTGGTCATAAGAGCTGGTAGCTGCCTTGCAAATGGTGCCGGTTTGGGCGGAGGTGCCGTTCTTGCCACGACTTCTCGCTCAAATGCTATTGCAGGTGGTTTTTGCCCGGAATCAACAGCACCGCGTAGGCTTTCATGACCTGGTGTCACTTTAGCAGCAGAGCTGACAGGTGCTGTCCTGATGATATCTTCCGATACCTCTACTCTGAATCTCGCTACGTGCTGAGATTTTTGGAATGTAGTTGCAGGCACAGCGACGACGGCACCAGGTACTTGCCGGTTGACATAAGTAACGTTGGTTACATTCGTAATGTTGGTTACATTGGTGATGTTGACATTATTGACGACAGTATTACTGGTGTTAATGTTGGTGAAATAATTACGGCTCACCGGATATGCAGGATGGTAGACCTCGCGCGGACCGAGAGGAAACCATGCGACTCCGCCACCGCTACCCATGGAAAGCGACAGTTGGAAATTATTGCCGCCGACAAAAGCTACCAATGCAGGAGCGTAAACCGGCCTTGCGACAATCGGCCCGGGAACCCAACACCAAGCCCCTCTGATATGAGCCCAGCGGCCATAATGCGATACAGTAAATCCCCATGGCGCATCGTCAATCCAAGTCCAGCCCCAAGGGTTGACCCACACCCAGTGACCATCATTGTAGGGAACCCAACCGGCGCGCACCCGGCTAGGTACCCATACGTTGCCATAGCTCGGGTCATTACGCCATGAGCCATATTCGTCAAGATCTTCATAGCCGATTACATCGCGTGAGACATAGCGTGCGGTCATTGAATTATCACCTCGACGATTGCGTTGATTAGACCAGAGGTCAAATTCATCGGGCGGTGGTAGATAGGCATTTCTATAATAGTCGCGCAAGTCGCTCCCGAAAAAACGATAAGAACGCTGCGTATAGATGGTATATGCGGAACCTTCCCCATATACCTCGCCACGGCCGCTGCGAACCGTGACGACCGTTGAACGGCCATTTGCATCGACGTCAATCCGGTAATCGCCAGGCTCGCGAATTGAGAATGCCAGATTAGGTGTGTCGATTTCAAACACATCATCAGGATCAAGGCGCTGAACCCTGACATTTAATGTGCCCTGTGCCAATTTTAACTGCGCGACGTTGTCGTCAAGATTAAGCAGTGTCGTGTTTGTGCCACCATTCAAGTGGATTGCGGCTGAACCTATTTGTAACTCGGCGCGTGCGCCTGTATCTATCCAAAGGTGGTCACCTGTAATCAGTGGTCGATTTCTGGTTGCTTGTACCCATACATCATCACCCGCAGGAGAGAAGCTCACGGAACCACTGATGAAACCTAGTCGCGCAACTCGCGCTGACGGATCGGCACAGGCCATCACGGCCCATACGAATGTAATGATGCCGAAACATAACGAGACGATTTGGTTATAACTATCATTTTTATGCATGGCTGAACCTTATGATGTAAAACATGTAATTGCAGTGATCTGTATCAATTTACGCTTAATCCTGTTAATTGAAAGTGCGCGGCTAGTGCGTATCGTCCGTGCGATTTTAATCAATGTTGATAAAACGTTTACGGCAAATATTACGATGACGTAACGGAAAAAAAGTTCTAATAAACTTGTAATATTGACAGTTCAAATAACAACCTTCGGTCATGTAAGCGTGGGCTTGTTCATTCCACAATATTAATTATGCTGTTTGGATAAAGCGACATAAGCCGTAAAGCCTGTTAAAATTTACCGTTTTATTATTAATTACCATTGGAGAAAGTAGCATGGCTGTTGAATGTACATTGTCAATTATTAAACCTGATGCCGTCGCAAAAAATGTTATTGGTCAGATTTATACCCGTTTTGAAAATGCCGGATTAAAAGTGGTTGCAGCACGTATGGTGCATCTATCACGTACAGATGCCGAGAATTTTTATGCCATACATCGCGAGCGTCCATTTTTTAACGATCTGGTAAGTTTTATGATTTCTGGTCCAGTGATGATACAGGCCTTAAAAGGCGACAATGCAATTGCAAAAAATCGCGATTTAATGGGTGCCACGGATCCAAAAAAGGCTGAAAAGGGCACGATTCGTGCCGATTTTGCTGACAGTATTGATGCTAATGCAGTGCATGGCTCTGATTCTGCTGAAACGGCTGCGGTGGAAATTGCCTATTTTTTCCCTGAATTGAAAATTTAATAAGGTAATTTGCCAAGTTACAAACTATTTTTATGTTTCTTATGTAATTTTTTACGGGCAATCCCTTCTGTTGTTTGCCTAAAATGGCCTGTGCATCGATGCTCGAATTTATCAGACGTTCAGGCTATTATGGGCACGAGTTCGCATTTATGAGCGTTCCCCAGTTATATTTTTGTCGCAATGCATGACTTAATACTGGCCAATTTTTATTGGGTTGGAGATTCAGTTAAATCAGGAGGCAGGATTTTACTGCCGCAGGGATGGCGTAATTATTAAAGGTCATCTGATGTCCGAAAATATTCTTGATTTTGATTGTCAGCGTCTTACCGCATGGTTTGATTCAATGGGTGAGAAGCCTTTCCGCGCCCGTCAGATATTGCGTTGGGTGCACAAAGCGGGGGAGCAGGATTTTGCGGCGATGACCGATATTGCTACTTTATTGCGTGATAAATTACAACAGCGTGCGCATATTACTGCACCTCAGGTAATGCGTGATGAACTCTCGGCGGATGGCACACGTAAATGGTTGCTGGACGTTGGCACGGGTAATGCCGTCGAGACGGTTTTTATTCCGGAGGCAGAGCGCGGAACATTGTGCATATCAACTCAGGCGGGGTGTGCGCTTAACTGTGCATTCTGCTCGACCGGCAAACAAGGTTTTAACCGTAATTTGAGCGTGGCTGAAATTATTGGTCAGTTGTGGTGGGCAAACCGTCAGATTGGTAAAGATTTGGAAGGTAAGTGGCCTGTCACCAACGTGGTGATGATGGGTATGGGCGAGCCGTTGCTGAATTTTGATAATACGGTAAGTGCCTTGCGTTTGATGTTGGATGATAATGCGTATGGCTTGTCCCGGCGCAGAGTGACATTATCTACTTCCGGTATCGTACCGGCGATGGATAGGTTGCGTGAAGAATGTGCGGTAGCGTTGGCGGTGTCACTGCATGCATCCAATGACAGTTTGCGCAATGTATTGGTGCCGATCAATCAGAAATATCCATTGCATGTATTGTTGGCAGCCTGCCAACGATATTTGGAACGCGCTCCGCGAGATTTCATTACTTTCGAGTATGTCATGCTGGATGGTGTGAATGATAGCGTGCAGCACGCGCAGGAACTGATTGCATTGGTGCGCGACGTACCGTGTAAATTTAATTTGATACCGTTCAATCCATTTCCGCAAACACATTACCGCCGTTCCAGTGCCGATGCTATTGCCCGGTTTCGGGATGTATTGATGCAAGCCGACATTGTCACGACTATACGCAAGACGCGGGGCGATGATATTGCTGCGGCCTGTGGGCAGCTGGCAGGGCAGGTACAGGATAAAACCAAAAGAACACGTCAATTGTTGGAGGTTCATCCATGAGATTTTCTTTGGGTATGAAAGTGCTGGGAATTTCTCTGCTTGCTTCAAGTATGGCAGGCTGTGTTGGGCATCCCGATATGGGATATGAAACTCCACAACAAAATATTTCTCTCGGAGAATCCAAGGCGAAAATACATACTGAACTGGCTGCACAATATTATGAGCGCGGACAACTCGGAGTGGCTTTAGAAGAGTTGGTGTTGGCGCTTCGCGCAAATTCCGATTATGCGCAAGCCTATAATGTACGCGGTTTGGTGCGTATGGCTTTACATGAGGATCAGCAGGCGGATGAGGATTTTCAATATAGTTTGCGTTTGAATGGTAATAATCCGGATTCACATAACAATTATGGCTGGTTTTTGTGCAAACGAGGCAAAGAGCTGGAGTCCATCAAACACTTTATGGCGGCTTTAAAGAATCCGCTTTACTCTACCCCCGAGAGAGCCTATCTAAATGCCGGTTTATGTTCCATGAAGGCTGGTAATGTAAAAGATGCTGAAGAGTTTTTGCAGAAAGCGTTAACTGTTCAGCCCAATATGCCGGAGGCATTGTTTGGTCTGGCTAATTTGAACTTTAACAATGGGGATTATGCGGGTGCGAAATCCCATTTCCTGCTTTTTAAACGTAACAGCACCACCCCGCTGACGGCTGAAAATTTATGGCTGGCAGTTCGTATTGAACGCAACTTGGGTGATAAAGCAGCAGAAAATACCTATGCGATACAACTGCGTAAAAACTTCCCCGATGCGCGTGAGACTCAGTTAATGTTGTATGGACAATAGTGAATACGTTATCTGAAGATACTTTAGGTGATGCTTCCGGCAACGTTGAGGAGCGGCCATTCAGCGTTGGTACTGCGCTGCGTGAGGCACGCGAACGACTTGGTTTAAGTCTTGCCGATGTGGAGCGTCGTCTTAAATTCGCACCGCGCCAAATTGAAGAGTTGGAGGCGGATAATTTTACTCGCTTGCCGGAAATATTCTTTGTGCGACGCCTTGTGCGTAGCTATGCCAAGTTATTGCAATTGGATCCGGAGCCTTTGCTTGCAGCGTTGCCTGCAACATCCGCACAACCGTCATCAGGTACTACAAACGTTGCGATTGATGTGCCATTTCTGAATAGTTACTCAAAGCGTAGGTTAAGAATTATCAGATTGTCGGTTGGCCTGATTGCCGTATCAGTTGCGATCATATGGGGTCTTTTTACCTGGATTAATTCTGACAAACTGGTTATGCCACAGGCTAAGGTGGAAACAATTGAGATGCCAGTTGTTGTACCTGCTAATGTTTCGGCGGTCATTCCAACACAATCGTCTGATACGTTCGATGCGTCATCGAATGTTTCCGTTGCAACTACAATTACACCAGTGGATTTAAGTGGCACACTTGATCTATCCCCTTCCATTCGATTGGTGTTTGATGCTGCCGCTTGGGCGAAAGTGACTGATCGTGATGGCAACGTATTGCTGTCTCAACTTAATTCGAGTGGTAGCGAGCAACACCTAACTGGTAAACCACCATTTTCTGTGCTGATTGGTAATATCAACGGGGTGCACTTGTATTACCACGGGAAGCCGGTTGAACTTGCGCCCTTTTATAATGGCGAGATAGCACGCCTTAAATTGGAGTAGAGATGAGTCAGCATTCCATTCCGCGCCGCATGACACCACGTGTTATGGTGGGTAATGTTGCTATAGGTGGCGGCGCCCCTATCGTTGTGCAATCCATGACCAATACCGATACGGTTGCTGCTGCTGCTACTGCGCGCCAAGTATTTGAGTTGGCGCAGGCCGGTTCTGAATTGGTGCGGATTACTGTCAATACAGCTGAAGCAGCAGCACAAGTCCCCCGGATTCGCGAGCTACTCGACCAAATGAATTGTAATGTACCACTGGTTGGGGATTTTCATTACAACGGTCATCGTTTGTTAACCGATTTTCCGGAATGTGCTCAAACACTGGGGGGATACCGGATTAATCCCGGCAATGTCGGTCGTCATCGCAAAGGCGAGGATCAGTTTGCCATGATGATAGATGCTGCCTGCCGCTATGCCAAACCGGTGCGTATCGGGGTGAACTGGGGTAGCCTGGATGCCGACTTAATCGTACGTATGATGGATGAAAACGCTAAATTATCACAGCCTAAAGAGGCGGATGAGGTTATGCGTGAAGCGCTCATTGTGTCTGCACTGGAGAGTGCTCAGCGCGCCGAAAAACTTGGCTTGCCGCATGATCAAATTGTGTTGTCATGCAAGGTGAGTGAAGTGCAAAGTCTAATCGCGGTGTATCGCGAATTGGCACGACGCTGTGATTATCCGCTGCACCTAGGGTTGACTGAGGCCGGCATGGGGTCTAAAGGTATTGTTGCTTCCACCGCTGCGCTTGCTGTACTGCTACAGGAGGGAATAGGGGACACGATACGTATTTCTCTGACCCCTGAACCCGGCGGTGATCGTACACGTGAGGTAATTGTGGCACAGGAAATCTTGCAAACGATGGGTTTGCGTTCTTTTACACCTATGGTGATTGCATGCCCAGGCTGCGGACGCACCACCAGCACGGTTTTTCAAGAGCTCGCACAAAGTATTCAATCATACCTGCGTGAGCAGATGCCCGTGTGGCGCGAACAATATAGTGGTGTTGAGGAAATGACCGTGGCGGTAATGGGGTGTGTTGTAAATGGCCCGGGAGAAAGCAAGATGTCCAATATCGGCATCAGTCTGCCAGGAAATAACGAACACCCTGCAGCTCCAGTATATGTGGATGGTCAAAAAGTTGTAACTCTGCGTGGTGATAATATCGCCAACGAATTCAAGCAAATTGTGCATGATTATGTGGCACGCAATTATGCACAGCGTGAATCTGTCTGTTCCAATCCTGAACCCATACCGATCGTGTAATAAATTAAAAATCAAATAATTGAATGAAGTAGCCAGGCATTGTTACCAAGTATTCCGGCAGGACAATGTTGTTTTGATAATTTTATGTTGTGAGTGAAGCAAAGGTTAATCGCATTATGAGTAGCAATTCCCCACTGCAGGCAGTACGTGGCATGAATGATATCCTGCCGGATGAGGCAGGTCTTTGGCTGTGGTTTGAAGATACTGTGCGCGATTGGTTGGAAGGTTATGGATATCGCAATATTCGTATGCCGTTACTGGAGCATACGGCGCTATTCAAACGTGCAATAGGTGAAGTGACTGATATTGTAGAAAAAGAGATGTACAGTTTCGAAGATAGCCTCAATGGAGATCGTCTGACACTTCGACCAGAAGGTACTGCATCCTGTGTACGCGCTGCCTTGCAGCACAGCCTGCTGTACAATGCGCCGCAACGTTTATATTACAGTGGCGCGATGTTTCGCCATGAGCGCCCGCAGAAGGGGCGTTACCGCCAGTTTCACCAAATTGGAGTAGAGGCGTTGGGTTTTGCCGGCCCTGATATCGATGCTGAGCAGATACTAATGTGCGCACGGTTATGGCGAAAACTCGGTTTGCGTGATATCACATTGCAACTCAACACACTGGGCGATATGGCTGCACGTCAACGGCATCGCGCCAAATTGATTACTTATTTTGAACAGTATAGTAACGTATTGGATGCTGATGCCACGCGCCGTCTGCACAGTAATCCACTACGCATTCTCGATAGTAAAAATCCGGCTATGCAGGAATTAATTGTCGCTGCCCCCAGTCTGATGGATGAACTAGAAGAAGATGCATTAAAGCATTTTGAGTCGGTACAGGAAATTTTAAGTCGCCATGAAGTTGCATTCGAGATAAATCCACGTTTAGTGCGCGGGCTGGACTATTATAATCGTACGGTATTTGAATGGGTTGCCACACATCTGGGTGCTCAGGGAACGGTCTGTGCGGGTGGCCGCTTTGATGGTTTGATTGAGCAAATTGGTGGGAAATCTGCACCGGCTGCAGGTTTTGCCATGGGTATTGAGCGCTTATTGGCGCTATTACAGGAAGACGGTATGAAAATGCCCTCTGTACCGCTGGATGTTTATGTGGTGCATCAGGGTGAGATGGCGGATGGCGTGGCAAGCTTGATAGCAGAGCGCCTGAGAGATTCCGGGTTGCGCGTTTTATTGCATTGCGGCGGTGGAAGTTTTAAATCTCAAATGAAAAAAGCGGATGCCAGCGGTTCTTGTTTCGCGGTAATTCTTGGTGATAATGAGGTGAATACAAGAGTTGCTACCCTTAAACCTTTACGCGGTGGCGAACAAATACAGGTGGCATTTGATGAATTACCGACCAGAATTAATGAATTAATTAAACAAGGATAAAGAAAATGGCAGCGCTCGATTCGCAGGAACAGGAACAAGTAGATGCGTTTAAAGCATGGTGGAAAGATAACGGTAAATGGTTGTTAATCGTAGTGGCAGTGGCAGCAAGCGGTTTTGCTGTAGCGCAAGGCTGGAAACACTATAAAGAACAGAAGATGGATGAAGCCAGTACTTTATACTTTGAATTGGAAAAACAATTTGCCAGTAATGATCCAAAACGTATTAATGATGCCGGGCAAGCGGTAATCGATAAATTCGGTACAACCGCATACGCTCCGCGGGCAGCTCTGCTGGCGGCACAGGTTAACATTCAGCACAATGATCTGACGCGCGCCAAATCGCAATTAGAATGGGTGATCCAACACGCTGAAGAGGCCGGGTTGCAGAATTTGGCACGTTTGAAACTGGCCAGTGTATTACTGGATGAAAAGAATTATGCAGATGCACTCAAGACACTGGACGCCAAGTATGCCGAATCATTTACGGGTTTGTATGCCGATCTTAAGGGTGACGTGCTAAATGCCCAAGGTAAGACTGATGAAGCCCGCATTGCTTATAAACTTGCATTTGATAAAACTGATGCACAGAGTAAATACCGTGTTTTAATCCAGATGAAACTGGACGCGCTTGGAGGCGCTAAATGATCATTCGCATTGCCACGTTACTGCTACTAGTAATGTTGGCGGGGTGCTCCACGGTATCAGGCTGGTTTGGCGGGGGCGACAAAACCGGCAAAGAGCCGGCAAAGCTGGTTGAGTTTAAACCGACTGCCACGATTAATGTACGTTGGCATCATAAAATTGGTGAAGGTGGTAGTTATACTCTGCAGCCGGCTATAACAAATGATGCGGTATATGCTGCGAATGCTAAAGGAGAGTTATATAGACTAGATCCTGCAACGGGAAATGAGGTATGGCGTGTCAACAGTGGCTTTGCTATTTCTGCCGGGGTAGGGGAAGGTGAGGGATTGGTGCTAGTGGGGGGCGGTAAAGGACAATTGGCTGCTTTTGCTGCGGATGGAAAATTACGCTGGAAAACAAAAGTCTCCAGTGAGGTATTGAATATCGCAAATATTGTCGGTGGAATTGTGGTTGTGCGTACTGCCGATGGTCGTCTTTCAGGTCTTGATGTGACGGATGGCAAGAGCATATGGATGTATGAACAATCCATACCGCCGCTGATCGTGCGTAGCCATGCGGGTGTGGTAATCGAACGTAGCACGGTATTCGCGGGATTTGCTGCAGGCAAATTAGCTGCTATCAGTATCGGATCCGGCATTGTCATATGGGAGACAGTCGTTTCTCAACCACGTGGTAATACGGAACTGGAACGCATTAGCGACATTGTCAGTTCACCGGCATTGGATGATGAACAGGTTTGTGCAGTGGCATTTCAGGGACGCGTGGCGTGTTATGGTTTGGCACAGGGCAACCTGCTTTGGAGTAAGGATGTGTCAAGTGATAAAGGTATGATTATTTTCCATAATTTTGTCTATATCACAAATAACAATGGTGCTGTATTGGCAATGAATAAAAATAATGGAAGCTCATTTTGGAAAAATGAAGATTTATCCCTGCGTCAAACATCAGCACCTTGTGCATTTGGAAATTATTTGATGGTGGGTGATTATGAAGGTTACCTACATGTGCTTAGTCGCGAAGATGGCAGCATGGTAGCCAGAGTCAAAACTGATGGTAGCGCCATATTAACGGCTCCGATGGAGTTAAATGATGGTGTACTGGTGCAAACACGGGATGGTGGCTTGTATTCGGTTGCTCTTCATTAAGTTTGCCCCTAATTGAAAGTCTGAAATGTTACCCACACTCGTTTTAGTTGGTCGTCCCAATGTGGGGAAATCCACCTTGTTTAATCGCCTTACGCGTAGCCGTGATGCATTGGTAGCAGATTTACCGGGGCTAACGCGTGACCGTCACTATGGGCGCGGACGCATTGGCGAGCGGCCATTCCTAGTGGTGGATACCGGTGGTTTAGAGCCTGTCGCCAAAGAGGGTATTCTGTACGAAATGGCTAAGCAGACGCGGCAAGCTGTGGCCGAAGCTGATCTGGTGTTGTTCCTGGTTGATGGACGTCAGGGATTAACCCCGCAGGATAGGATTATTGCCGACCAATTACGCAAAACCGGGCGACCTGTATTGCTTTTGGTTAACAAAGCTGAAGGTATGCAGCGTGCCGTTGTTATCAATGAATTTTTTGAATTGGGAATAGGTCAGCCTATACCGATTTCTTCGGCTCACGGTGACAATGTAACTGAAATGGTGGAGCTTGCGCTGGAAGAATTGCCAGCTCAGACCGAAAGTGCAGAAAATCAATCTGATTACCCAAAAATAGCAATTGTTGGGCGCCCAAATGTTGGGAAATCCACTTTTGTCAATGCAATTTTGGGTGAAGAACGGGTAATTGCCTTCGATCAACCCGGCACCACACGCGATAGTATCTATATTGATTTTGAACGTAATGGCAAACAGTACACCATCATCGATACCGCCGGGGTTCGTCGTCGCGGTAAAGTAGATGAAGCAATCGAGAAATTTTCTGTAATCAAAACGTTACAGGCGGTGGAAGACGCGAATGTCGTGGTTCTGGTGGTAGATGCGCAACAAACTATTACCGAGCAGGACGCACATATTGCAGATTTCGTTCTGCAAGCCGGACGAGCTTTGGTGTTGGCGGTAAACAAGTGGGATGGGCTGGACGACTATCAACGTGAGACAACTAAACGCGATCTTGATCGCAAGCTGCATTTTCTTAGTTTCGCCAAGTTGCATTTCATCTCTGCGCTACTCGGTAATGGTGTGCCCGCAATATTAAAATCGGTAGATGAAGCATATGCCGCCGCCATGGCCAAGCTGCCAACACCACAACTCACTCGGGTGCTGATAGCGGCAGTAGAAAAACAACAGCCTCCACGATCCCAGTTTCGTCCCAAGATGCGTTACGCTCACCAGGGTGGCAGTAATCCACCATTAATCGTGATTCATGGCAGTGCGCTGGATAAAATACCGGACAGCTATCGCCGTTACTTGGAACGATCTTTTTGCACAGCTTTCAAATTGCAAGGGACGCCGCTCAGAATTGAATTCAAGGCAGGTAAAAATCCTTTTGCCAATAAAGCCCCCAAGCCATTAACAGAAAGCGAAGAACGCAGTGCGCACCGCGCTCGCATTCGTGGACGCAGGTTATACGGGCGATAATCCACAATATGCCAAACCTAAAACCGTTCCGGTTTCTATTCCGCCCTAATGGTTCTCGTACTTCGCATAATGTATATTATGTAAAATCCGCAGAGAGTAACCCATACACAAAATAGTTGATAATTGCTGTCTGAGCGGATTCCTATTGTTCCCCCTGAATCAATTGCTCCAGTCTCCTGCGTCCGCTTGGAGTCGTCATTACCATCAATATATCTCCATAATTAACAGTGAGTTGCATGGTCGGGTTAAAAGCCCATTTATCGTTTTGTTTAATAGCCAGCAAAATGCAATCACTTAATGTGTCGTTGAACAATTTACATAAGCGGACCATCGCTGATACAATGCGTAATCCGCCAATAAAATCCGGAGATACTATTTCATCTGCACCA
>JBIIMQ010000046.1:0-12476 GCA_044337935.1 Candidatus Nitrotoga sp. | reverse complement strand
AAAATGAGTTTGTGCGGGTCGGCTGCATCCACGCTGGATTCGATACCCACTTTGTTATATGCATTGATTGCAGATGAGGTGTTCATGGTACTTCTCCCAAGTTATAGTTTGGCGATTTGTGCAAGTTGTTGGGTTAAATAATTACTGGTTTGATTCATGCTGCTTAACGTCGAATCCAATGCGGTGAATTGAGCGCGATATCGTTTTTCGACGTTTAGTAGGCGGGTTTCAATTGCAGCCCGGCGATTTCCTATATCTTTGATGGAATTGTTGATCCCGTTAGTGCGACTGGCAAGCGCGCCACTGGGTGTTAATATTGAACTAGCCAATTTTTCGAGTAAGAATGCATAGCCATGCGAGTAAGTCACGCTACCCCGATTGCCTAATGCGCCTCCGTCGATGGTTATATTCAAGCCGTTTGTATTGCTTAGAATTTGACCGGAGCCAGTATTGGTTTCGCCGCCGATGGACCCCGCCACGTCAACACCAGAAGTTTGTGTGGGAGTTGTACCGAGTAGATCATTAACTCCAGCGCCGCCAATAGTAACGCCGGAGCTGGAGCCATACTTGGCTGAGGTTATTGATAACATGCCGCTATTTTGCGTAACCGAAACCGTAATGCCTGCGCTGCTGAATATACTTGCACCATTGATTTTGGTTTGTAATTCGGCAGCCAACGTTTGAGCTGTGTAGCTCCCCGTGGTTAATGATACTGCGGTACTGACTCCATCGACGGTTACGTTGAGTGCTTTATTGGTGTCTGTGATGGTGGTATTGGCGGCACTATTGCCTACGATATTGCCTTGCGTGGCAAGTCGGGTTATAGCCACATCATAAGTACCGGCTCTAGTGTTACTGGTTGCGGAGTTAAAACGGATTAAGCTATCAGTCCCTTTGCCGACAGGGGCAAACAAACTGGCAATGTCACCGATATTATTAGTTATCGCATTATTAAGTTTGGTATTGTCAATTCCAAGGGAACCATCTTTTTGAAAAGTAATTCCTACCTGGGATAGTGTGGTTAGTTTTCCGGAAGTTCCCACGACGGGTGATATAAGGGCGCTTCGTAATTGAGATTGCAGCGAGCGCACGGTGCTATCACCCTGCAAAATTCCTCCCTGCTTGGTTGCCGGATTGTAAGCAGAAATATCTTTCAGTGTTTTGGCAAGATCATTGTATGCCTTTACAAAGCTGGAGATGGATTTATTCACAGAAGCTTTGTCATGTGACACGGTCACGGTTATCGGTGCTGTGGTGATTTTCTTCAGATTGAGTGTAACCCCCTGTATTACATCGGTGACAGAGTTCGATGCCTTACTGACAGATACGCCGTTAACCTTGAAGTTGGCATTGGTTGCGGTGGCATTTTCGGTTAAATTTTGTGTGCCTGCAGGATCGTGTGCCAGAAGATTGGCCAGATTTGTATCGCCGCTAACTGAAATTTTCAGGCTATTGCTTGCACCGTTGTTGTCCGATGATAATGCAAGGCGATAGGGCGAAGTGCCGCCGTCGTTGATGATGGTTGCTGTTACGCCTATCTTGGCCGCGTTGATTGCATCGCGGATACCTTGCAGAGAATTATTGCTGCTATCTATGGTGATACTTTTGACACCATTACCATTCGAGGTAAACGATGTGACCCCGGTATATTTTTTGGTCGTCGGATCCAGCGTTCCGCCGTTAATGGTACCAAAATCGAATGTGATCGTAGTTTTGCTACCGTCACCGATAGCAGCGGTACTAGAGGACTGACCGACGGCGACAAGTTTTTGTGCCTGAGCTAGGCTTGTTACTTCCAAAGAGTAAGTCCCCGCTGCCGCGATACTGCTAGCCGTAGCGGATAAGATGGTGTCATCGGAAGAAATGGCATCGAGTTTGGTAAATTTGATCTCGCTACTCAAACCCTGCATGGCAGTTTGAAAGCTGGCTACCGCTCCGTTTATGCTTCCGTAGGCAGAAAGCTTGGTTTGGTAGCTCGCTTCCTTGACGTTAAGTTTGTTGATTGGTTGACGCTCAACCGCCATCAGTTGACTGACAATGCCATTAATATCCAAGTTGGTTGATGAGGTGGCTGATGTGGTTGGCATAATCTTAGGCCTTTTGTTTCAGAAACACGCCTTGCTGAAATTTTTCGATGGCGCTGGAAATAGCCAACATTTCTTCAGTGGGAAATTGACGAATTAAATCCCCGGTATCTGTTTCTATCAGTTTGACAACGGGCTTCTGGGTAGCAGCATCCACACTGAATTCCAGATTTTTATTTGATTGTTTCAATATCTTGTTGATGTGGTCGGCTACATTTTGCAATTGAGTGGAAGAAACTGGTTCACCGGAAGATTGCACTGCCGACTGCACTGGGGTGGTATCAGGTAAATTAAGCTTCACATCTGATTGAACTGTGCCACCAGAAATTGGGATAGAAACAGCAACAGGCCTGCCGTCGTTGGCAAGCCCGGAGCCAGAAATACTGCCAGGCGATGATGCCTGGGATATGTTGCTAATGCTCTGGATAAGCATTTTGCCCCTCCTTACTTATCAGGCCCAGCCGAATTGATCGGCTGGGATTAATTACCTAGCGAATTACCTCAACAACGACAGCACTGTATTAGGTAATTGGTTCGCTTGTGCCAGCATTGCAGTACCGGCTTGTTGCAGAATCTGGTTGCGGGTCAGTTGTGCAGTTTCTGCTGCAAAGTCTGCATCCATAACTCGGCTGCGGGCGGCGGTTATATTCTCGGATGAAGTTTGCAAACTGGAAACTGTGGCACTGAATCGGTTTTGCACTGCACCCAGACCGGCACGCATTGAATTAACTTGGCTTAGTGCGCCATCAATGATAGCGATTGCAGTATTTGCTCCGGTAACAGTTGAGATATTTGTAGTGGAAAGTGTCGTGAGTGAGGCTGAAGTAGTGCTCAATCCAGCATAAGCTGCTTCTGCACCTGCAACAGTAAAGCCGGTTCCTGAACTGAGTGTTAACGTGCCTCGAGTGGTGACGCCACTTCCATCAGCGGCTGCTGTACCGCCCGAAGCTGCTGCTGCTTGCGCAACTGAGCCGGCGTTTGTTTGAGTAGAGTCGACAAGTCCAACTGTGCCGGTACCCACGCGATCAGAAGTTAGCGTGAGGTTAGTGGCTGAAGCTCCAGACGTTACCAGTGCTGTATTTCCAAGTGCATATTGAGCATCGATGGCGGTTTTGAGGGCGGTTATACTAGTTGTGGATGTGTCACCGGCAGCAATGGTGACTTTGACATTGCCAGAAGTAACTGTTGCTGCTGATGTATTCCATTCATAAGTAATGCCATCCAAGGTTATCGTATCGCCAAGTGTCAAGCCAGTGGCGCTACCTTCAACAGCATTTACGAAGGTCAGAGACTGAGATTCATTCCCGGAGGCATTTGAACCCGAAGATGCGTCTAGGCCGGTGGCATTTTGGATAGCTTGGGCACCGGCAGCCGTTCCAGCTGACGAAGTGATTGCAATGTTGCGGCCATCGGCTGCGGTTAGGGTCAAGGCACCTGTGCTGGCATTGGCTACAGCCGTTACGCCATGCAGGGAGGTCTGGGCATTGATTGCAGTGGCTGCATTATTACCTTGGGTAACGGCACTGGTACTGGCAGCAATTGCGCCAATTGAAACACCGTTAATGACCAAGGCACCGCTGGCGATACCGGAGCGGGCAATTGGAATTCCACCAGAAAGTGAGTTGGTTGCCGTTGCAGATACGCCGGTATCGGAGGTTTTTGCATTGATGGCAACGGCCTTGGCGGCTGCACTATCGGCTGTAACCAAATTGTTGCCAGCCGAGCCGGTGGCGACAGAAACACCGATGGTTGTGGCTGTCGTGCTGCCATTTGGAGTGATGGTGAAATTGGCACCGCTAAATGCGCTTGAGGTTACAGCCGTTCCAGTTTGTTGATATGCGCCAATTTGGGTAGTAGACGCGCCAGCAATGCTGACCGAGATTGTTTGGTTGGCGTTTGCACCCACCTGGAATTGCGATGCGGTAAATGTGCCGTCGAGCAGATTCAGGCCATTAAACTGGGTTGTGCTGGATACACGGGAAATTTCTGCCAGTAATGTTTGTGCTTCAGCATTTAATGATGCACGGTCGGAAGCGGAATTAGTGCTGTTGGCGGATTGAATTGCGAGTTCACGAATACGTTGCAGATTTTCTCCTATGCCACTGAGGCCGCCTTCAGCGGTTTGTGCCAGTGAAATACCGTCGTTGGCATTGCGTGCAGCTTGATTCAGGCCGCGAATTTGTGAAGTCATCCGGTCAGAAATCGACATACCCGCAGCATCGTCTTTAGCACTATTGATACGCAGGCCGGAAGATAAACGTTGTAGAGATGTTTGTAGCGCGCCTTGGGAAGAGTTTAGGTTACGCTGGGCATTCAGGGATGCAATGTTGGTGTTTATGATTTGTGGCATGTTAATTCTCCTTTAACTGGTTTTTTTTACGGCGTAATTGCCGCTTACTTTGGTTTGCCCTAATTTGCCGGGTTAATCAACCGTAGTTGCTTTCAGTTAACGGAAAGAACAAAAAAAACTTTAGTACATGCTTGACTTTTTTTGAGGCATTAAATTTATTAATATTAATTGGCACCGATTTGCCACGTAAATTCGGTAATTTGGAGGCTGTGGCCCGCGGTAGTTTTTGTCTTCGCAGGCTGGTTGATCTGGTACAAGTTTCATCCATTAAGCACATATCTGCCAATCAACAAGATCTATTGTTTGTTAATTAGCCGCAAATACGCGATTTTTGCCAGCCCGTTTGGCTTTGTACATGGCACTGTCGGCACGATTGATTGTTAATTCAGGATCTTCGCCAACAGAATGTAGTGCAACCCCGGCGCTGAAAGTAATCAGTTGCCGCATATTGTCATGCAGGAACAGATTTTTGGTGAGCTCGCGCTGCAGGCGTGTGATGGTTAACATTGCCTCTTCCAGACTGGTGTCAATCAAAATAATCAAGAATTCTTCGCCGCCATAACGTGCTACTTCGTCGGTTGGGCGCAGTGCTTTTTTAATAACCTGAATTAAATGCATTAACGCCTGGTCGCCGGTCTGATGACCAAAGGAGTCATTAAGTTGCTTGAAATTATCAATATCGAGCAATGCAATGCTGATCGGGGTCTGTTGGCGATCAGCACGTTTTATTTCACGATCCAGTACTTCATCGAGTCCGCGCCGGTTGAGTGCGCCGGTTAGTTGGTCTTCGCGAACCAATTCGCTTACTTGTTCCAGCTCTTGTTCCAGTTGTTTAACACGTTCTTCGGCAATGTGCGCTTGTTTGCGTGTGCTGATTAGTTCTTCGTGTGAGCGCATTGAGCTGGCCTGAATGACGCGCGTATCCTGCATGATGTCATCCAGAATGCTGCTCAATTCGGCAAGGTTATCCGTTTGCCCAATTTTTATACTGTATCCCTCCATTTTGGAATGGTACACACCGGTACTATCGGTCATTTCACTCAGTTGATCGATGAATGTTGTCATCAGATTTTTTAGTGTAGTCTTGGCATCGATCATGTTTTGTCTCAGAAAGCCTTGTTTGATGATCGTGCCGCGCAGGTTACGTTCCGCACTGGCGATTGCTTGTTTGCTGATAGGACGTTCGATGATTTCCTGCAGATGATGAATCTGGTCGTGTAACCATTTGTCTTCGGTGACCAGTTCGCCGACGTTTTCCACCAACAGGCGGAAAAGACGCATCAGTCCTTCTTGAATAAGGAAATTGTCTTTGCCGCGTAAAGCCAGTTTGCTCCATAGTTTACGCAGTTGCTTATTCAGATTGGTAACCTGATCACAATTACTGGCGGCACGTGTTTGTTGTGCCAACTCATTGAGTTCGTTTTTCAGTTCAGGTTCGTTGCTGTGCATACCTTCAATGGATTGCGCCAGTAACTCGCGTAATTGGTCCGCTAATTTAACATCCACCGGGGCATCGACAGGGTTATTGGGAAGGTCGCCAATATTTGCCATGATGGAGGGAAGCGCATCTTTTGTTGCATCTACTCCAAGGTTGTCAGGAATAAGTTCATCGGGAGTGTGCGCAGATGTATCTTTCCATGAAATGATTAACTTCTGCAGTCTTGTAAACAGGGCAATAGAATCATCCTTGCATTTGCTCAGTATAGTTCCCACGCCTTGTTTTTTGCGTGTGATCGTGATTCCTTTGTGCGAAGTTTCAATTTGTTCGAGCAGATCACGGATCAGGCCTGACCAGGCCAATTTCAAGTTGTCGTCGATTGATGATTGGACGGGTTGTACGTCCAATGCTGGAGCCGAATTGGTGCCATTAATTTCCGGTTCGCCACTGATTTCGCGATAGAGGCGTGTATAGTTTTCCGGTGTCGGAAGAATTTTCCGTGCAGTCAGGGTGCTTAGGGTTTTTCGCGCGATTTCTGATGGTTGTATGTCATTAATCATAATTTTTTACTCAAAATTAAATAGACGAAAAATTGTGTTCCCGTTAATTTCTTTGCCGTAGCAGAGCGAGAGCCTTTGTTAGCGTGCAGTATAAAATTCGAGTTTGTAAGTAACATAAAACATCGGGTGCTATCACTTGGATAGCGCATATCTTAGATTGAATAGTGGTTCATTCAATCCAAGATTAAAAGCAGTTTTCCGTTGTTATTTACGTTACTGCGATCCAAATTTATACGATGATCGCGTAGCAATCCCTATGCATACTCGATTGTATATCAACTATGCGAAGTAATCATATGTTTATACATATGTATTAAATTTATTTTGGCCGCAAATTTATAGGGCTGATGCGCGTAATAGAGAAAACGATGCAACTCGTCCTTTATTCGGGGTATATGCAGAAATAAAAGTTATATCAGCATTTAAAATTGTCGTGTGGCGGCAAAATGAGCCAATTGCAATAAGGAGTGTTTATAAGCCGTATCGGGCAGGATAGATAGTGCAGTGCAGGCCGCATCTGATTCTTTTTGGGCTTGTTGCCGGGTGTATTTCAGTGCGCCAGTTTGTTTAATGATCTCTAATACTTCGGCAAAGTCATCGATATTGCCCTGTTCAATGGCTAGTCTTACCGTTGCAGCTTGGCTGGGGCTACCATGTTGCATGGCATAAATTAGTGGTAACGTGGGTTTCCCTTCGGATAAGTCATCGCCTAGATTTTTTCCGGTTTCCTGTTCGTTACCGGAATAATCCAGTGTATCGTCCACCAATTGGAATGCTGTTCCCAAATGCATGCCATATTTCGCTACTGCTTCTTCGCTGGTGCTATCCACTTGTGCCAGAATCGCGCCCAGACGCATTGCCGCTTCAAATAGTTTGGCTGTTTTGCAGTATATGACGCGCAAATATCTGGTTGAGTCGACACTTGCATCATGGCAGCTGAGTAATTGTAATACCTCACCCTCTGCAATAGTGTTGGTGGCGTCTGCCAAGGTTTGCATCACACGCATGTTGTTTACTTCGACCATCATTTGAAAAGCACGTGAGTACAAAAAATCACCTACAAGAACGCTTGCTGCATTGCCATATAAAGCACTGGCAGTTGCCTGACCACGGCGTAATTCAGATTCGTCCACTACGTCGTCGTGCAGCAAAGTGGCGGTATGAATGAATTCAACCACCGCAGCCAAGTTGTGATGGTATACGCCGGTATATCCTAATGCCTTGGCAGATAACACAACCAACGCCGGACGCAATCGTTTGCCGCCATTGTTGATGATGTATTCGCTCATCTGATTGACCAGTGCCACGTCAGAATGTAAACGAGTACGTATTATTTTGTCTACAAGAGACATATCCGAGACAAGAGATTGTTTTATAGCTTCAAACGACACGACATACCCCCAATGATGCAATAAAAAACGATGAAAATTAATACAAAAAATTTAATGTTTCGAATTGTACAGAAACTAAGTTAAGTAAACACAATTCTAGGAAATATTGTTGTACGGAATCATGGGGTAGGGGGATGCCGTGTCAGTATTTGTGAATTTGATTGCGTGTTGTTTACAGCGACCAATATGTAAATCGTAGGTCAGTGATTTATCCTTGCCGATTCATTCTTCGATACTGCACGGCTTCGGCAATGTGCTGGGCAAGAATGTTTTTGTCGCCAGCCAGATCGGCAATGGTACGTGCCACCTTGAGCACGCGATGATATGCGCGGGCTGATAAATTCAGGCGGGCGATGGCCTGTTGCAAGAGTGCTGCGCCTTGAGCATCGGGTATACAGAGTGCGTCGATCTCGCTTACGGTGAGTTGAGCATTGGGTTTGCCTTGGCGAGTTAAGGCATGTTGCCGTGCTATGTTTACTCGTGCTTGGATGGCACTACTTGGTTCACTATCAGATAACTTTAGTAAAGTGTCCTGCGGGACTGCGGGAACTTCAATCTGAATATCAATGCGATCCAATAACGGGCCTGAAATTTTGCCGCGATAGCGTGAAATTTGGTCGGGCGTGCAACGGCATTTACCGTTGTAATGACCAAGATATCCACACGGACAAGGATTCATGGCGGCAACCAATTGAAACTGGGCGCGGAAATCGGCGCGGCGAGCGGCGCGCGATATAGTGATGCGGCCACTCTCAAGCGGTTCGCGCAGTACCTCCAATACGTGGCGATCAAATTCCGGTAACTCATCAAGGAATAATACACCGTGCATTGCGATCGAGATTTCACCGGGGCGCGGATTGCTGCCACCGCCGACCATCGCTACTGCGGATGCGGTGTGATGCGGTGAGCGATATGGCCTCATTTTCCAGCGGCTCACATCAAACATGCCGCCTAGCGATTGCATGGCTGCACTTTCCAAGGCTTCAGTTTCGGTCATTTGGGGCAGAATGCTTGGGAAGCGCGATGCCAACATCGATTTTCCGGTACCGGGTGGGCCACTCATTAGTATGCTATGACCACCGGTTGCGGCAATTTCCAATGCGCGTTTGGCTTGACCTTGCCCTTTTACTTCGTGCATGTCCGGATAATCCGGCATAACAGGTTGGGTGCTGGCGACTTGACGGGTGAGTGCGGTGCGACCGGACAAATGTGCTGCCACCTGTAGCAGGGATTGTGCGGGATATACGGCCGCATCTTCAACCAGCGCCGCTTCGACCGCATTGATTTCGGGAAGAATAAACGCGCGACCGTTGGATGCAGCGTGGTAAGTCATTGCAAGCGCACCGCGTATTGGTCGCAATTCGCCGGTTAGTGCCAGTTCGCCGGCAAACTCATATTCGGTCAGCCGGTTTGAGGGAATCTGTCCGGATGCGGAAAGAATACCCAACGCAATGGGTAAATCGAAGCGTCCGCTTTCCTTGGGCAGGTCTGCGGGCGCGAGGTTAACCGTGATGCGGCGATTGGGAAATTCAAATTGGCAAGTCAGCAAGGCTGCACGGACGCGATCCTTGCTTTCTTTCACTTCGGTCTCAGGCAGGCCGACAATGGTGAAGCTGGGTAAACCGTTGGCGAGATGCACCTCAACAGTGACCAGTGCGGCATCCATGCCGGAAAGTGCGCGGCTATATAAAACCGCGAGGCTCATTTATTTAGGAGGTGCGTTGTGCTTCAAGGGCAGCAACCCGAGCTTCCAGTGCTGTTAATTTTTCGATGGTGTGTGTTAATAGTTGGGTTTGCACATCGAATTCTTCGCGCGTTACCAGATCCAGCTTGTTTAGCCCTTGCGCCAATAAAGCACGGGCATTTTTTTCTACATCTTTTGCCGGGCTGTTAGCCACCGCTTTGCCGATCTTGTCGGAAACTTCATCGAGAAATTTTGAATTGAACATCGAGTATCTCCCTACTTATGCATGAGGCGTACAGTGTAGCAAACTTTGCCTGAACTGTAGTTATATGGCAGCGTGTACACGGGCGATGTTGTATGGACATGTTTCGTGGTTAATAACGGGGAAATGTTTATGTGAACATGTGCTACGTAGAAAAAATCTGCATATCATCTGCCCCAACCAGTTCGATAGGGTTCAACATCGAAGGGTTGCTGTGCACCGATGATTTCATTTACAAGAATTTCTGCGCTGGCCGGTGCCATAGTTACGCCATAACGAAAATGTCCGCTATTGAGATAAAGGTTACTTAGCTGCGGATGCCGTCCGATGGTCGGGATATTATGTGGGGACGCGGGCCGTAATCCGGCCCAGTGTTGCACTGGTGGCATGTCATACAGGGCGGGTAATAATTTTTGTGCGCGTTGCCATAACATGCTGCGCGCTTCAAGGGTAGTGCATTGGTTAAAACCCACATCTTCCAGCGTACTGCCGACCAGCAGGTGGCCATCACGGCGTGGAATTAAATATAAATCGTCCTGTAACACAATGTGATGGAGCGGCGGTACATCAAATTTGAATAACAGCATCTGTCCGCGTATCGGCTTAATATCCAGCTGCAATGCATGTCGCCCCAGTATTTCCTTGCTCCATGCTCCGGCAGTAACAATGTAATTTTGGGCGTCCAAGTTGCCGCCGGACGTGACTATTGCCTGCACTCGCCCGTTTTCAACCACGATATCGGTTACTTCGCATTGCTCGGAGATTTGCCCTCCAAGTGATTCTACATGCTGACGCAAAGCGCGTAATAATCTGGGATTGCGTATTTGGGCGGTTTCCGGCAAATAGAGTGCATCATCTTGCATGGGCAAGTTGTAATCCGTCGCACGGACTTGATGCACTATATAAGCATGGTGTGTTGCACACCAAAGTATTGCCGCCTGTGCATCAAAAGGTGGCAAAACCAGCATTCCACTGGACTCATATTCCGGATTGATGCCGGTAGCCGCATGCAATTCCTTTGACCATGCCGAAAATAACTCAGCACCTCGGGTAGTTAAGCGTGTAACTTCGTCCGGATAATTCCACGGACAAAGCGGCGATAAGATGCCGCCACCTGCCCAAGATGCTTCCTGGCCGATTTTACCGCGCTCGAGAATAGTTATTGATGCGCCCTGTTGCAATAAACGATGCGCAGTTGATAAACCGGCTATGCCCCCCCCGATAATTAAAAAATCGGAATTCAAGGGTCTAACCTCTGGGTGTGGAGGTGATTTAGCCAGGAGGGATAAAATTTCTGACGAATTTTTGATAAATTTTCCAACAGAGAGACCGTTTGTATAAAACCGCTTGATTGTAGATGAAAAGGCATCGGCTTTATAGTTACAGCATTATTTATCGGAGTATGGGCAGTAATAACGCAGGATGTTTCGGGATGAGATTAATGTACTTTTGTTACCAATTTGCGGTCTCTATAGATACATTGTTATTGGGTTTGCTTAACCAGATGTACGGGTGGTTGCTATAGTGATAATAAATTCGTTGTCGATAGCATAGATATATGTTTAAACTTCCACGTTCATCATAATCAGGATGCTTAAAATTGCGATATTTTTCCGTATTTATTTTGTTAATTTCCCCTGTTTTGGCTTTTGGACAACAGATTGGAAATAAAGATGATAAATCTTATTACATGAATGAAGCTCCCAAATTAAAACTTGTTGAAAAAAGTAATAATGCCTATGTGTCAGCTATTATGGGGAATGGATTTGCCTACGGCGAGGGGGTTGCTGGCGACAGATCTATGGAAGGCAGAACTTTTGAATTCAGGTTTGGTAAAGAGATCAACATTTCCTCTTTGCCGGGTGAAAAATTTCGTGTTGATTTGATTCATTTTAATGAGGGGCATCCTGATAATAATCACCGGGATGGTTTTGCCGGACAGTTGGTCTACAGAAAGCCGTTTAATCAAAAGGTGAATATAGAAGTTGGAGCCGGCCCTTACTTTAGTATGAATACTACAACAGTGAATGGCGCTGAAATTAACGATACAAAATTGGGAGCGTTATTTTCACTTGCGGCTTTGGTGAATATTGATCAATACTCTCCGGGATTGCATATGCGATTTGCGCTAAACCACGTCTCCATGCCGGAAACTCATTCCTCTGTTGCCATGCTTGTTGGAATAGGAAAAGATTTTGATGGTGTTCCTGCTCGGGTTTGGTCTGAGTCTGGTGGAAATCCCATTTGGCTCGGCGTGAATACGGGAATTTCGCAAACGAATCATGGGGGATCTGATGGCGTCCTGGGATTTGGTGTTGAGGCAAAAAAATATTTCGGTGATCAATGGGCGGGGTCGATTTCAGGAATTCTGGAAGGGGACGATGACGTTCGGGTGAACCGTCACGGTCTAGCTGTTCAGGGGTGGTTCACGCAACCTCTGAGTGAGAATTGGACAATCAGTGCGGGTGCAGGGCCTTATGTGGCATTTAATGGGCGAGGGTCGGGTGATCCTCAATTGCATGGCTTGGTCACATTTCAAGTAGAACGATTTATCGGTGAGAAATGGAAGGGGATCGCCAGCTTTAGTAGGGTAGTTACCTTTACAGAAGAAAATGATCGGGATTTATTCAGGTTTGGGATTATGAAACAGTTTGATATATAGTTTTTTTGCGGTTCGGGTGGCTATCGGATGTTCTTTATATTTGTA
>JBIIMQ010000161.1:0-3764 GCA_044337935.1 Candidatus Nitrotoga sp. | reverse complement strand
TTCTCGATGTTGATGGCACTAACATTAACCCCCGCGCTATGTGCCACATTGTTGAAACATGCACCCGCGCAAGAAAAAAAAACCGGCACAGGCTTCTTTAGCTGGTTCAACCGTTTTTTCAAAAAAACAACTCAACGCTACCAATCCGGCGTGGGACATGTTTTGAAAAAAACCTGGCTTTATCTTGTAATCTATGCCGTTATTCTGGTTGCGGTGGGAGGGCTGTTTTCACGTTTACCAACCGGTTTTCTGCCCGAAGAAGACCAAGGTTACTTTATCAGCGTAATCCAATTACCGCCGGGATCCACTCGTGAACGCACGCTCGAAGTTCTCACCCAAGTAGAACAGTTTTATCTTAAACAGACCGAAGTTGAACACGTTATCGGCGTAGCGGGATTTTCATTCTTTGGCCGCGGACAGAATGCTGCCATTACTTTCGTTCGGCTTAAAGGCTGGGATGCGCGTCCTGCACCGGAAAATTCCGCTTTTTCTTTGGTCAAACGCGCCAACATGGCATTGTTCCGCATCAAACAAGCCATGATTTTTTCCATTAACGTACCGCCCATTCCGGAATTAGCCGCTGTAGGCGGATTCGATTTTCGCTTGCAGGATCGTGCAGGCCTGGGGCGTGAAAAACTACTTGAAGCGCGCAACATGGCATTAGGCATAGCAAGTCAAAATCCAGCATTGTCTGGTGTGCGTCCGGAGGGACAAGAAGCTGGGCCGCAATTACGGCTGAATATTGACCGGCTAAAAGCACGCGCATTAGGCATCGATTTGGATGATTTGAATGAAACCCTGCAATCGGCGCTGGGCGTCGCCTATATCAACGATTTCATGCGTGAAGGGCGCATCCTGCGGGTTCAAATGCAAGCGGAACCGAGCGTGGTAGCCACGCCCGAAGAAATGTTACGTTTGCCTGTACGAAATGCCCAGGGCGCGATGGCACCCCTGTCGGAATTTACGTCGACACACTGGGATATCGGCTCACCGAAACTGGATCGTTATAACGGTTTGCCTTCAATGAAAATTTCTGGTGGCCCCGCTCCCGGCCGAAGCAGCGGTGACGCAATTGCAGCCATGGAGCAAATGGCCGACCAATTGCCACCGGGTTTTGGCTTTGAATGGTCGGGAACCTCTTACGAAGAACGCCTGTCCGGCAGCCAAACAACATTACTTTTCGAACTGTCGCTGGTTGCCGTATTTTTATGCCTTGCCGCACTTTATGAGAGCTGGTCAATTCCCGTGGCGGTTTTGCTGGTCGTCCCTATCGGTATTCTGGGTGCATTGCTGGCAATGACATTGCGAGGTATGCCAAACGATGTTTACTTTAAGGTAGGGCTGATTGTTATCATCGGTCTTTCGGCCAAAAATGCGATCCTGATCATTGAATTTGCGCGTGACTTACAGGAACGCGGCTACAGTCTGTTTGATGCCACGCTGGAAGCCTGCCGCTTAAGATTCCGTCCCATCTTAATGACATCAATTGCGTTTATTTTAGGCGTACTGCCTCTGGCTATTTCCACCGGTGCGGGAGCCAATGGCCGCCAAGCCATCGGCACAAGTGTTATGGGGGGAATGATAGCGGCAACGGTTCTGGCGGTATTTTTAGTGCCGGTATTTTTTGTGGTTATTCGTCGCATTTTCCCCGGTCATCCACGCCGATATCGGGAAGACGATCATGCGTAACCCATACGATTACGCATTCAATTGACATGAAACGCCACACCAACAACCTTTTCCAAAAAATCAGAACATCGCTTGTTCTTCTGATTTGTGGTTCGCTGCTGGCGGCATGTACCACCGGGCCAGATTATCAACGTCCGGAAATGGATTTACCGGAACATTGGACAAGCAATCCAAATGCAAAAAATCCGGAGACCCAAAAACCGGCAAGTGCTGCCGGAGAACGCTGGTGGAGCTTATATGCAGACCCGGTTCTTGATAAATTAGAAGATGAGGCACTTGCCCATAATACAGATGCCCAAATTGCCACGGCACGAATATTGGAAGCGCGCGCCCAGCTCGGCATAACCGAATCAGATCAATATCCCAAACTCAGCACCAATGGAAACCAATCGCGTACCAAACGAAGCATTAATCCCGGACAGTTTATTCCCCCCGTACGCATTATTGAATTTTCACACATTACGCTGGATGCCAGCTACGAGCTGGATTTGTGGGGGAAATTCCGACGCGCCAGCGAAGCCTCGCGCGCGGATTTATTTGCAATACAAGCAAACAGGGATGCTGTGCGCCTATCTCTGACCACTCAAGTAGCGCAACAATATTTCACTCTACTGTCGTCCGATACCCAGGAATCCGCTGTACGCCGCATTCTGGACGGGCGTCAGGAAAGATTCGCATTGGATAAAAAGCGGTACGAGGTGGGGGTTATTTCAGAATATGAATTACACCAATCCGAAGCGGATGTGGGTGTCGCACAATCACAACTCATCGCCATTACCAAAACGCGAGACCAGCAGGAAGCCAGCCTTGCACTGTTACTGGGCCGATCTCCGCGCAACGTAATGCAAAACAAGCTGGAGCGCGGCAACCCCACTCTTGCCAATGTGTGGGTTCCGGACGGGTTACCGGCTGAATTACTGCTGCGCAGGCCGGATATACAAGAAGCAGAACAAAATTTAATCGCGATGAATGCGCAAATCGGAGTGGCACGAGCTCAGCTCTTCCCGTCAATTAGCCTAACCTCTTACCTCGGCAGTGAAAGTATTTCTCTCTCCAATCTATTTACCGGGTCGGCGGGTATTTTTCAATTTGCCACCAATGTCAGTCAGCCCATTTTTAATGCCGACCGCATAAAATTGGGCGTAAAAGCGGCTGAAGCCCGCCGTGATCAGGCATTGGCTCAATATAAACAAGCGGTCGCCAGCGCTTTCGCCGATGTGCGCAATGCTTTGTTCGCACAGGAATCTGCACGCCAAACACTGACCGTTGAAAGCTCCCGTAGCAAGGCACTCTCGAAAGCATATAAACAAGCTGAATTACGATATCAAGCGGGAATTTCCAGCCGCCTGGAATTTTTGGATACGGAACGCAATTATCTACAAGCAGAACTGAACCGCATCAATGCAGAATATGCCCAACGTACTGCGGTTGCAAACGTGTTCAAAGCGTTGGCCGGGGGATGGTAACACCCTGCTGCCATTCCGCCCATCAATCCATATCACATTAAAGTAACTAATATTTCCGCACACATTAAGGGGAATCCCCATTCCGCACTACACTGAAATGCGAAACCTTGCAATTACCTTCCAGAAAGACGATAATAAGCAAGAATTATTCGCATTTGCATTCAACATATTTTGATTTTTTTAGTGCCGTAAGACGGAGGTTTCCAGTAAAACTGCATTATTTGAGCATACAGCGCTAATGCGTGGATTATAAATAACGCTGAAAATGCCTGCGCAGATTAATCTGCTTACCATCAAGGAGACATTATGTTTCAGACTCTCATGATTACTTTTCGGGAAGGCTTGGAAGCTTTCCTGATCATTGCAATTTCACTTATTTATCTGGCACAAACCAACCGCCGTGAATTAATCCCTGCGGTGCATAGTGGCGTAGGTTTGGCACTGCTTCTATCCGCATTACTGGGAGTGATACTGGCCCGCATCGGTGCTATTTCTTCGTTCTGGATGGGAACCATGGCGCTTATTGCCGCCATTTCAGTCGTCTATTGCACCGTGCATATGAGCAAAATGGGAAAGTTCATGAAACGAGAAATTACCGATGGCTTCAAT
>JBIIMQ010000160.1:0-3769 GCA_044337935.1 Candidatus Nitrotoga sp. | reverse complement strand
AAAACGAGGCAGTCCGGGCAACGGAGCGACTTTGAACTGCGATTGGTAGTTCTTAATGAAATCCAAAGGATTGTCTGCATTTTGGACGGTTTCGCCAGTCGGCGTGGTGATCGTAATATCCTTGCCGCGCACCGTAATGCGTGTAGCGGCAGGCAGGCCGATGAAAGAATACCGCCCAAAACGTTCGCCCCCTTGTACCGATTCCAGCAGGTAGGAATAAGGTTTATTGGCGAGCTTGAGATACAGCGACAGTGGCGTATCTAGATCAGCAAAGGTCTCTACCACCAGCGGGATGCGGTTATATCCTTGCTCGGCAAGTTGATCGAAAGATTGTTCAGAAATGGGATTCAACACGAAAAACTCCTAATTCAAAAAAATGGGAAGACGGCAGCACCAAAATGGGCAGCCACACCGGACGAAGTGGTAATCACCATCGCCATACGGTAGCTTCTTCCCGGATTTTGAAGTTCTCGTGTGTCATCAAGTCACGCTTTTTGAATCAGTTTTATTACATCCGGCAGCGTCTCAATCACGGCATCCAGATCAAGTTTATCTACCGGTTCACCATGATTGTATCCGTACGGTACGCAGACTATCGGACAGCCGGCAGCGCGCGCGGCAACCGAATCATTAAGCGAATCGCCAATCAGCAGTACCTTCTCCACCGGAACGCCAAAAAACTTCGCTGCATGTTGTAGCGGCAACGGATGTGGCTTTTTTTCCGGCAAACTATCACCGGACAGCACAATCTCGAAATAAGGTGCAAGTCCCAATCCCGCAAGCAGCGGTTCTGTATAACGCTTTACCTTGTTGGTAATGCAACCCAAACGGAAACCCGCTGCTTTCATGGCATCCAGCCCGGCAATCACTCCATCAAACGGTTTGCTCTGCAACAGCAACTCTTTGTAGTGCTGCTCAAAAATAGGCAGCGCCCGTTCATATAGAGCGGCATCCGGCTCGGCATGCATGTCGCCGGTCAGCGCACGTTTCACCAGCCAACTGACACCGTTACCAATGTAGCTGGTCAACAAAGCTTGCGGCACGGCAGGACGGCCCAAATCACGCAACATGCGATTGGCGGAATCCACCAACTCAGGTGCGGTGTGAAGTAACGTGCCATCCAGATCGATAAGGATCGCGGAGATGCTTAACGGAAAACGCGCTTGCAGCATTATTTGCCCACCTTGGCCAGCTCGGCACGCAACGCGGCAATAATGGAATCATAGCGGTTCGGGTCAGTATCCTTACCCGCGCCATACACTGCGGAACCGGCCACAAAAGTATCGCAACCTGCAGCGGCAATTTCCGCTATGTTGGCAGTGTTCACACCGCCGTCGATTTCCAGCATGATGTCACGACCGCTGTCATTGATTTTTTGGCGTGCGGCGCGTAGTTTATCCAGCGCGCCGGGAATAAATTTCTGACCGCCAAAACCGGGATTCACCGACATGATCAAAATCAGGTCGACTTTGTCCATGACATGATCGAGATAATTCAACGGGGTACTGGGATTGAACACCAACCCGGCCTTGCAACCATTTTCTTTGATCAAACCCAAAGTGCGGTCAATGTGCTCGGATGCTTCCGGATGAAACGAAATAATATTGGCACCGGCTTTGGCAAAATCCGGAATGATACGATCCACCGGTTTAACCATCAGGTGTACGTCAATCTCTGCCTTGGTAACCGGACGAATAGCAGAACACACCAACGGGCCAATAGTTAAATTGGGCACATAATGATTGTCCATCACATCAAAGTGAATTATGTCTGCACCGGAAGCGATGACATTAACAACTTCTTCGCCGAGCTTGGCGAAATTGGCGGAAAGGATGCTTGGTGCAATTTTATACATGACGACGCCTTTAACAAGTTTGAATTTAAAGCGCGTATTCTACCCGAAACTTTCCGGATGAATAAATCCAACAGCAGTCAGCCCCTTGTTTCCGGCATGTTATTCAACCGATTTTGCCAATAATGCCCGGACTTAAAAACGAACTACGGGTGTCGCTCCCTCACTCATAATTCTCCGCCGTACTGTTGCAGGACACTCAACATTGCCGCCGCTTTATCCAGCGTCTCCTGGTATTCCGCATCGGCGTTTGAATCCGCCACAATACCGCCACCGGCCCAAAAACGGATTTCACCATCGGCAAACACCAAAGTACGGATGGTAATATTGCTATCCATGTTCCCGTCAAAGCCGATATAACCAATCGCGCCGCAATATACGCCGCGCCGATGCGGCTCCAACTGTTCGATAATTTGCATGACACGTTGCTTGGGCGCGCCCGTTACAGAGCCGCCCGGGAAACAGTCGCGCAACAACGCCAGCGCGTCACACCCGGATGCAAGTTGACCGGTAACCGTACTCACCAAATGGTGTACCTGGGCATAGCTCTCCAGCTCAAACAGTTTGGGTACCTGTACCGACCCGGATATGCAACTCTTGCCCAAATCATTGCGTAACAAATCAACAATCATTAGATTCTCTGCACGGTCTTTATCGCTCTGCCCCAATTCCTGCGCTATTTTTAAATCCTCGTGCGGATTGTTATGACGCGGGCGGGTACCTTTTATCGGATTGGTTTCAACGCGCCCCTGCTGCACCTGCAAAAACCGTTCCGGCGAAGCGCATAAAATTTGCGCGTGCGGAAAATTGAGAAAAGCGGAATAAGGTGCCGGACTCAGGCGACGCAATTCGAGATATGCCGCCAACGAATCACCGGTGGCGCGTGCCGTATAGCGTTGCGCCAGATTGACTTGATAACAATCACCCGCGTGCAAGTAGCACTGAATAACATCAAAAGCGGATTGATACTCCGCGCGGCTAAAATTCGACCGGATACGACCATGAATTTTAAATTCACCCCGGGGCACACTACTGCCCTGCTGCAACCGCGCAAGAATTTGCGGCAACACTTGCGCCGTCGCTTGATCGCGTTGCTGTGATACCAAACGTGCCGTCTTTTCCTGATGATCCAGCACGATTGCCCAATCGTAAATGCCAATTATCATGTCCGGCAACGATTCAGCATCCTGCGCTACTAGCGGCAGCGCAAACAAACGGCGTGCCAGATCGTACCCCCAATAACCCAATGCGCCGCCCATAAAGGGGATGCCCGGTATTGCCGCAACGGGCGAACCCAATTGCTGGCGCAGCAAATCAAACGGATCTGCAGTTGAACGCCGCACACCGGTTACATCAACGATTTCGGTATGCCTACCGTGTGTAGTCAGCGTTACAGTGGGTTGTGCGCAAAGAATGTCATAGCGCCCCCGTCCGCCGCTATCCAGCCATACCGCCCACGGCAAATCTGCAATAGCTGAAAAATAAGCAGTCGCATCGGCAGCATAAGGAAGGTGGGTGCTATAAAGCATGGGTGGATAGGCAAGAGGATCACTTCACAGTGCTGTCACGGCGCGAACTCGCCATGAACTCAAGCCGACAATTGATTTAGTCTGTAACACGAAACCGGGCAGATAATTTTAGATACACCCGGGGATTTTTTAAAACGATTCAGCAACGTTTCGCGGCCCAAACTCATTCTTTAAACCTGCCAATTCGAGCCGCTTGTTTGTTGTAGTTGAAATACGCACGCAAATAGTCGGAGACTGCAATATCCAACTACCCCGTCACTCCGCGAGCGAGCATTTCCACCCCAACTTTACCTTCGCTAATTTCTCGCAGCGCAATTACTGTTGGCTTATCTTTGCACTCTGCCACCAAATAGCTGGCACCATTAGCCAACTGACGCGCGCGATAAGC
>JBIIMQ010000159.1:0-3784 GCA_044337935.1 Candidatus Nitrotoga sp. | reverse complement strand
AAATGGGCTGTTGCGGGCGCTATAAATTGTAAAATCGACCGAAAAATTTCTTTGGCGGGTGGGCAAGGGGAGTTATATGCGCTTTTTTCAGCAGCCTGCTAGGTTCGCGGAAAAACATGGCAATACAGAATTACCCGGGCATTTATTTTTGGTATCGCCTCACTGCATTATTATGTTCATTTAGCGAATTTGAGAATTGCGTGCTGCCATTCCCGCGTGCCACAAAATACAACGCATCCGTCGATGCC
Organism: Candidatus Nitrotoga sp.; assembly: GCA_044337935.1. Classification (GTDB taxonomy): domain Bacteria; phylum Pseudomonadota; class Gammaproteobacteria; order Burkholderiales; family Gallionellaceae; genus Nitrotoga. The sequence goes on along the minus strand of JBIIMQ010000159.1, from coordinate 3,536 downwards.
GGATGCAGAGCAGCCTGCATCGAAGCCAGCCCCGGCAATGCAATCGGGGTGGGCGGCAAACCCAAACGGGTATAGGTGTTATACGCGGTATCGGTTAACAAATCGCGTTTACGCAAATTACCGTCAAAACTATCGCCCAATCCATAAATTACGGTCGGATCAGTTTGCAGCAACATCCCTTTACGCAGACGATTGATAAATACGGCCGCTATCATGCTGCGGTCACTCGCCCGCCCCGTTTCTTTTTCCACGATGGAGGCCAGAATCAATGCCTCATGAGCCGATTTAAGAGGCAATCCGGGCGCACGCTCCTGCCAACTTTTATGCAGACGCACTTGCATAATCTTATATGCCCGTTTAAGCAAGACAAAATCACTCGCACCTTTGACAAAATAGTAGGTATCGGGGAAAAACTGCCCTTCCGCATGCAACTCCGGCGCACCAATACCTCGCATAATCTCAGCTTCAGACATATTCGCACTATCGTGCCGAATGGTTGGATTAGCATTCAATGCCGTACGAAACTGATTAAACGTCCAACCTTCGATAATGCTGATCTTACTTTGAACAGTCTGCCCTTCTGTCACAACGGACAGCAGCTCCAACATTGTGACTGCCGTTCCCAATTCGTAGTTACCGGCCTGTATCTGGGCAGACTTTCCCATCGTGCGCGCCAACCAGACAAACATCCAGTCATTAGGCAATATACCGGCTTGTTGCATCTGCCGCGCTGCGGACTTTAAGCTACTACCCTGTTCCAACGAGAATTCCAGAGGGAGAACAGGAAGGGTCAATGAGCGAATAACATAATAGCCAACCGCACTCGCCAGTAACCCGGCCAAAATCAACACGGTAAGCAATAAACGCCTAATCAATCGCATGATTTAGCCACTTTTGCACTTGCATGGAGATCGGGTGATGACTCCAGCTACTACCCAACATTTCGCGCACCGGCCATAAACCAATCACGCTATTCACTACAAACACTTCGTCGGCGACAAGCAGCTCTGCCAGCCCAAACCAGCTAACCCGACATGGCACGCCATGCTTGGCGGCCCAGTCCATCACGCGTTCGCGTTGTACACCGGCCACGCCACAATTCGACAGATCCGGTGTAAACAGTTCCCCATTCCGCACCATAAACAGATTACTGCGTGTCCCTTCGATCACATTTTCAGCACGATCCAGCAGTAACCCTTCTGCAATGTCCGGATCACTACACTCCGCAGCAGCGAGAACATTTTCCAAGCGATTGAGGTGTTTAATACCGGCCAGCTTCGGTTGATGTGCCAGGCGTAAATCACATATTCGAAGCTTGATACCGCACGAATAATTTGTATCCGGATAATCAATGAATGGGGCAAGACTCAGAATGCGTGTCGGTATCGTATTTTCGACTGGGGCATAGCCACGGGCTGTTTGTGCACCACGCGTGATGACTATTTTCGCCACACCATCGGACCGCAGTTCAATCAAACGCTGCAACTCTTCAAGCAGCAGCGTCTCGCCCGGGCAAACGATGCGCAACACGGCGCAATCCTGTTGTAATTTACGATAATGCCACTGCCACAACGGGATATGCCCATCAAGCACTCGCAACGTGCGAAATATGCCATCCCCATATAGCAAACCGCGATCATGAATATTAACCTGATCTCCCGGCACGCCATTGATCAGCATATAGCTTCCCAGGCTATGCAAGCGTTTTAAACCTTGCGAAATACCAAGGTGGCATTGGTACCGCCAAAGCCAAATGAATTGGACATGGCAACATTGATCGTCATATTGCGCGCAACATTAGGCACGTAATCCAAATCACACGCCTCATCTTGCTCGAAAATATTTATGGTAGGTGGGGCAATCTGATGGTAAATACCAAGGGCGGAAAATATCGCCTCCACACCCCCTGCAGCACCCAGTAAATGTCCTGTCATGGATTTAGTGGAGCTAACGGCGACCTTCTTCGCGTGCTCGCCCAAACAGCGTTTCATCGCCATTGTTTCAGCCACATCACCTAACGGTGTAGACGTACCGTGCGCATTAACGTAATCCACCTGATCCACATTAAGGCCTGCATTGCGCAAGGCATTATTCATACACCGTGCGGCGCCCTCCCCATCCTCGCACGGTGCGGTCATATGATGCGCATCGGCACTCATACCGTAACCCGCCACTTCGGCATAAATTTTTGCGCCGCGTTTTTTTGCATGCTCGTATTCTTCCAGCACCAAAACACCGGCCCCCTCTCCCAGAACGAAACCATCACGTCCTTTGTCCCATGGGCGACTGGCCGTGGCAGGATCATCATTACGGGTGGATAATGCCCGAGCCGATGCAAATCCCCCCAATGCAAGCGCGCAAACCGATCCTTCAGAGCCCCCGGCGATCATAATGTCGGCATCACCATATTCAATCAACCGGGCAGATTCGCCTATGCAATGTGTGGCGGTGGAACAGGCTGTCACCATGGAAAGATTAGGCCCTTTATAGCCGTACATGATGGACAGATTGCCGGAAATCATATTAATAATCGTGCCCGGAATAAAGAATGGTGAAATCTTGCGAGGACCTGCCGCTAGATAATCATTATGGCTATCTTCAATCATCGGCAACCCACCGATGCCGGATCCAATATTGACACCAATGCGTTCAGCGTTTTGTTCGGTTACTTCAATCCCGGCATCTTTAATTGCCTCGATACCGGCTGCCAGGCCGTAATGAATAAACACATCCATGCGCCGAGCATCCTTGGCAGAGAGGTATTGATTAACATCAAAATCCTTTACCTCCCCGGCAATCTTCGATGTAAACAAGCTGGTATCAAAGCGACTGATGCGGGCAATACCTGATTTGCCATCCACTATATTTTTCCATGCTTGGGCAATTCCTGTGCCAACAGGCGAAACAATTCCCAAGCCGGTAATGACGACTTTGCGTTTTGCCAAACCGAACTCCGTTATTTAGGGGAAAAAACGAAAGGGAGAGTTACTTGGAATGATTATTAACGTAATCGACTGCCTGCTGAACTGTGGTTATTTTCTCGGCATCTTCGTCTGGAATTTCACACTCGAACTCTTCTTCCAGCGCCATCACCAACTCAACCGTATCCAACGAATCGGCACCCAGATCATTAACAAATGAGGATTCATTCTTCACTTCAGCCTCATTTACACCGAGTTGTTCAGCAACGATTTTCTTGACGCGTTGTTCGATATTAGACATGTACATCTCCCTACTCTGGTTAACGTTCAAAAAGCTTCGGCATTCTACCAAACTTACCTTAAATTCCCAACTACCCGCCTCTCCCGGCATAAAGCAAGTCCGGCATTAAACAATTGGGGCGTCAATTTAAATATTCCTGCGCCACCCACAATAAGTGTGGTCCGAATTTATTTCCGAATTCCATTCAATTTGTTGTAATTCACTGCTCAGTTGGGTTGGAATCTTTCTTGCGAAACCCCAACAGCCACAGCACATAGCCGGAAAGGGCATAGCACAGGAAGAGCAAAAAAAGCACCCCGGGCGGATCACACTTA
>JBIIMQ010000158.1:0-3846 GCA_044337935.1 Candidatus Nitrotoga sp. | reverse complement strand
CTACGGTCAAATACTACACACTGATGTCCGGCGCGATGTAAACGACGAACCATGTTTGCACCCATGCGACCTAATCCTATCATTCCGATCTGCATAATCTGCTCCTCCAATAAATTAATTTCCCGTGGCGCGTAAAATTTTCACTACTTCATTTAACTCCACGAATAAATGATGAACACATTCAAACTAAATTTTCTGCCGATATTCGGCAAACAAGGCCGGACCGTACAGTGCCGCGCGATCATTCAAAATCACCTTGACCGGCATCGCTTCCAATAAAGATCGTCTGCGTCCTTTATCAAGAAAAGCTTCGAGAAAAGCACCTGTCTGTAGCAACGGTAAAATTTTAGGCGCAATACCGCCACCAATGTACAAACCACCCCGGCTCATCACTTTAAGTGCGAGGTTACCAGCTTCTACGCCGTATAAACTGACAAATAATTGCATCGTTTCCACACACACTGCATCTGTATCTGCCAGCGCTGCGGTAGAAATAACCGCCGCCCTATCCGATCCACGCATTTCTTCTGCCAGCCACGCCGGAGTTGATGCCCTCCGGTAATCAAGTATGAATGCGTATAGATCCGGCAATCCCATGCCTGATACAACTCGCTCCCAGCTAACATGGCCACCACTTTCCTGTTGATGACATCGCTGTAAATAGCTCAACAATGCAAACTCTAACGCATTACGTGAACTGAACGAGGCATGCCCGCCCTCCGTGGCAAAGGGGTGATAGCACTGTCCATCCCAGTACAGCCCCGCCTCACCCAAACCCGTCCCGGCAGCTATCACCGCCGCATTACCCGACGCACTGGGGGCTCCCGCTTGGAGCGTCAAAAAATCATCATCACCCAAAGCAGACAAACCATATGCCATAGCCTCCAGGTCATTCAGTAGATGGCAGTGCAAAAAACCGAAATGCTGACACAGCGCGACAGCATCTATCCGCCATGGCAAGTTGGTAATTTGTGCCACTCTATTCTGTACCACCCCGGCAACACCAAAAGCCGCATCCTTAATGATATCGCCGGGTATTAAAAAATCACTCAGCAATGTTTCAAATGAATCATGGTATCGGCTGTCGTAACTACGCTCGCTGAGAAGCTCAACATGGTTACCATTTACCCTAACCAATGCCAGACGAGTCTTGGTACCGCCAATATCACCGGTCAGGAACAATCCCATTTCAATATGCCTCTAGATTTCCACCTTCCGGATTCAGGGAGTGGCGCCAAAACTGGTCTTCACGATCAAACAAACGATATGTGCCACGCGGCCCCCAGCTACCCGCAGAATAGGTGTTGATGAACCCTCTCTCCATCGACCAAACCTTAAGCACAGGATCAACCACACGCCACGCGGCTTCGACTTCATCAATGCGCAGGAACAACGAATGATCACCCTGAATGACATCAAGTATCAATCCTTCATAGGCGTCATAATCTTCCTCGCCAACTTTGCGATATGACGCATCCAGACTGATCGTACGTGTTTGCAAATCCAGCCCCGGCACTTTGACCTGCAATTCCATTTTGAGGCAATCGTCCGGTTGAATGCCAAGCATGATCCAATTTGGTAGCGGTGCACCATTACGGGTGTGCCGCATCAAATCCTGCGGCGGGGTCTTGAAACGAATACAAATTGCCGAGCCACTTTCCGCCATGCGCTTACCGGTACGCAAATAGAACGGTACGCCGGCCCAACGCCAGTTATCGATAAACAGTTTCATCGCCGCATAAGTTTCAGTCGTGCTGCCAGGCGCGACATTTTGTTCTTCCAGATAACCGGGTACAGTCTTTCCGCCAATCACGCCGCTGGCATATTGCCCCCGAAAAGCATGGGCATGCACCGCATTCTGGGTGATGGGACGTATGGCTTTCAACACCTTCACTTTCTCATCACGCAAATGCTCGGCCGACATACTCAGCGGCGGCTCGATCGCAACCAATGCCAGCAGTTGCAACAGATGGCTCTGCACCATATCCCGCAAAGCGCCGGCACCTTCGTAATAATCGGCACGACCTTCCACTCCAAGTGTTTCAGAGTGGGTGATTTGCACATGGTCAATATAGTGATTTCTCCACAACGGCTCCAGCAGAATATTGGCAAAACGGAACATCATAATGTTCTGCACCGTACCCTTGCCGAGATAGTGGTCTATGCGATAGATTTGCGGTTCATCAAGGTGGCGATAAAGGCTGGCCTGCAAAGTCTGCGCGGAAAGCAAATCATAACCAAACGGTTTTTCTATCACCACACGACGCCAGCCGTTATACTGCTTTAACAACCCGACGTTACCCAATTTTTCTACAATACCGGGATAATCTGCAGGCCGCACCGCCATGTAATACACCACATTCGGCGGGAACTTCGCGTCTTTATCCAGCAAGGTTTTCAGCCTCGCATATGCATCCTCGTCACCGGGTGGAATGGCAAAGTAATACAGCCGGGCACAAAACCGCTCCAATGCAGTTTTGTCAATTTTCGTACCATGCAACTCGCGCAAAATGTCACGTACCAAATTCAGCCATTGTTCATGCTCATAGTGCGCGATATCGCAACCAAGAATGATCAAATCATCGGGTAAACGTTTGGCGGTTTCAAGATGAAACAAAGCCGGAATCAATTTGCGTCGACTCAGATTACCGCCGGCACCAAAAAAAATCAGCGTACAAGGTTCCAGGATTTTCATATAGTCTATCCTCTTGAGTGGTGTGACTTGTGTAACCGACAAGCCGAAATGAACGATGTAATGCTTGCCTAAAGCTTTTCTGCAAGCATCTTTTCCAGTTTGATCTGATCAACAGTAAATCCGCGTATTCCTTCCGCCAATTTCTCAGTGGCCATGGCATCCTCGTTCATATCCCAACGGAATGACGCTTCGGTCATCGGCTCCGGCCTTTGTTCAGTTGCTCCGGTATCATGTAATTGGCGCTCCAGCTTACCTTGCGTGTTTTTCAACTCATCCAGCAACGAAGGGGCGATGGTAAGACGATCGCATCCGGCCAGTGCCAGTATCTCCCCAACATTGCGGAACGAAGCCCCCATGACTATCGTTTTAAAACTGTGCGCCTTGTAATACGCATAAATCTTGCGTACCGACTGCACACCGGGATCATCTTCCGCAACAAAATCGCGCCCGCTCTTGGCTTTATGCCAATCAAGAATACGGCCAACAAATGGAGAAATCAGTGTTACTCCCGCTTCAGCGCAGGCGCGTGCCTGGGCAAAGCTGAACAACAGAGTAAGGTTGCAGTTAATTCCTTCTCGTTCAAGAATTTCAGCCGCACGGATACCTTCCCACGTGGATGCAATTTTGATTAGCACGCGATCATTGGATATGCCAGCCGCATTGTAGAGACTGATCAACTTGCGCGCCTTGTTAACCGTGGCTGCAGTATTGAATGAAAGTCGCGCATCTACTTCGGTAGATATTCGTCCGGGAATATATTTCAGCACTTCTATACCGACATCTACCGCCAGCTTATCCATACTGTCATGGGTCTGCTGCTCCGGATCAGTGCTTTGCGATTTTGCCCAACTGATTGAATCTTCGATAAGTGGAATGTATTCCGGTAATGTGGCAGCTTTAAGCAATAATGAGGGATTGGTGGTAGCATCCTGCGGTTGATGATGGTGAATTGCTTCAATATCACCCGTATCAGCCACGATGGTGGTCATGGATTTCAGTTGTTCCAGCAAATCATTCATGTTACTTCCATTGCTAATAACAAATTAAACGATGAACTAAACATATTGCCTTACAGCTTCAGACAAACTACCTAAACCATTACGGCTAATAACTTGCATTTCTTTAATACTATTTTTAAAACACACGTTTTA
>JBIIMQ010000157.1:0-3864 GCA_044337935.1 Candidatus Nitrotoga sp. | reverse complement strand
AGGGTATTCACTGCGATGCTCTTGCACCAGACGGACTGCGCGTTCTTTTACTTCGGGGGAATATTTGTTTGTCTTGTTCATGGCTCCATTCTCTCAAGATTTGGAGCCTCCTCAAAACCCGGGGCGACTCAGTCTAACCATTATTCCAAAACTGGGGCAAAAAACTGCTTTCCTATACCTAAAGTAGACCATGGCAGCAACACTAAACACGAGTACACAAAACCACAAAACTCCGAGTATCAATTACTTAGACTTCAAATAATTCCTCGCTTTACAATTGCCAGAAAAATAATCACACTCAAAAGCTAGCACTCAATTCGACACCGGCATAAGCCGTTGTACTTTCGCCACTAACTTGCCTCATCCCTCCTTTAAATGCAGCTTTGGCGGGTCCCACATTCAAACCGGACCAAACAACCCCAGTCTGACTAATAGAATAATTCGGCCCCCCCATCATCACATATTCAAATCCAACAGACCTCTGCGCTTCTAAGTCATGCATAATGCGAAGCCGGGTCCAATAATTATGATTTCTAACAATGTACGACGCCCCAAGCAGCCCATACCACTTTTCCCCCAATCTCCGTGTCAAATCTCCTGACACAGAAGCTGTTGTATGTGACCCTCGCGCGTCATTGCTCAAATCATCTGGAGATATACTGGTACGTTGTTCAACCAAATTGATAAAACCAGACCCACTAAATGTATCACTTTGAAAAAGCTTGCCAATTCCAGCACTCACGTTACTCAGAGTGGCTTGATGAGTAATCGCACCTGACTTGTATTCGTAGGTAATGCGATCAGCCCATAAACGATAAGCTAACCCAGGTTGGAGCGAATTACCTTCTATCGAGGCAAGTCGGCCCAAGTAGAGATAACCAGTGGTACGCGACATTTCACCACCCGTAAGATACAGTGCCTCAGCAAAAACAGGGAAAGCATTCAACATCAACAAAAAAAAAGTAGTCAACAACGAAATGCTTCTACCATTGGGAATGTTGTACATGGTATATCCTAGCGATTGGATTTTCTGTTAATCCGCGGCATTTTACCCCATGGTTGCATCTTAATGATTGGATTTTTTATTAATCCGAGGATTCCTACTCCATGCTTGATTTCAAATTTAACCAAATATACAGGCCCCAATGAATTTTCGATTATTGCCTGACTGACAATTGTTCCATATGCTATTTTTGTACCCGTTCTGGTATAAATCTCTATGGCAATCAGGTTATTAATCTTTAGCGGGGAAAAAACAACCACCCGATGCGGATCGCCACCATCGATGGGCATTGAAATCAGACCAGGAATTTTTCTTACACCACCATTACTCGATATATGACTAACATCACAAGTTGCCCAACGATCTTCAACCTGAATTGTCTTATCTTTCCGAAACTGGCTCATCAACCATACGGACGGCGGTTGATTTTTGTCTTCCAGCCCCGATAAGCTCCATTGCAAGTCGCCACCATACAGGAAAAGATCAAGTAAATCATGATCATCCTGATTTTCCCATATAAATCTACAGCCAACCGCCTTAAGAAACTTGGTATCGTCCGCCATTCCATAAATTTCCGACATCACCTCCGCTTTAATATGGAGACTTGATCCCGGCAATACGATATGACCTTCCAAAATCGAGCCTTTCTTAGTTGTGTCAGGCAATCGTCCGTACATCTTGCAACCACTTGAGGAAACATTATCCACCGTCACCGAATTCCGTATAGAGGCATCATTTAACTGCAATGCTAACGGAATTGGGAAACGATATTCGGCACGAACAAAATGTTCGGTCTGCTTAGTAAACCGAGAGGCATAAAATCCCAAAGTCAGATTCACAGATGCCCAAATAGCATTAAAAATCAACGCATCTACTGGAATATGTCCAATTGTCATTGCCAATATAAGACCGATCGGGATGGCCACCGAATTAAACAACAAAACAACAGTCTGAGGTAAAAAAAGGCGTCGCATCGCACTGTCACGCGAAAGCGATTTGTCGGTCACTTCGAATTTAATTTTATTTTTAAATAATGCGAGTGTGGCCCAGGCAAATGCGGCAAAACGAGCAAAATTATATTGTTCAATGTAGATGGTTCCACCATATCCACGTGCAACTTCTTCAAACACCAACGTGCTTAACAAATAATAAGGCAGAAACCAACATAGAAACACCCAACCATCCGCCGATATAGGCAAAATCCCCGTAATTAAAACAAAAGCCGGAGCGATATAAAATAAACCCTTTTGCCAGCCATCAAAATAGGTCATCATCGACGCAAGATAATTAAGTCGCTGAGCGACAGTCAGCTTGCTGGTGAAAAATATATTCTCGATTTTCAATACGTGCATTGCGCCCTGCCCCCAGCGAACACGTTGTTTAAGGAATGGGGCAATACTCCCCGGTGCAATCCCATAGGCAAGCGTTTCATGGTGATAAACCGAATTAAACCCTGCCTTATGCAAGCGCAATGATGTATGCAAATCTTCGGTGACAGTTTCCGTCGCAAAATTGCCAATCGACAAAAGCGCGCTACGGCGAACAACAGCACAGCTACCGCAAAAAAACGCGGCATTCCAATAATCTTTGCCGCGTTGAATGATCTTGAAAAACAATGACTGTTCAGTCCAAAGTTTTTTTCCCTTCGCTTGCAGACGATGCTGGTAAGAATCGAGGTTAAAAAAATCCTGGGGTGTTTGCACAAATGCAACGGACTGATCCTGAAAATAACCGAGGGTATGGGTCAGAAAACGTTTTTGTGGCGCATGATCTGCATCAAATATGGCAATAAATTCACCAGAACTATGCTTTAGCGCATTATTGAGATTACCGGCTTTAGCATGCTCATTACTCTGCCTATTCAGGTATTCAATACCAAGCCGCTCAGCGAGCGCTCGCATTTCAGGACGATTACCGTCATCCAACAACCAGGTCTTATGCGGGTAATCCATGTTTTTTACCGCAAGTAGCGTCCTGCAAACCAACTCTGATGGTTCATTGTAGGTCGGCACAAAGACGTCAACTGTGAGCCCACTTTTCGGTGTCAACACCTCGCGATCAGTTAATCGCCAACACATAAAAATGTGCAGCATGGCACTTACCAAGCCATATACCTCGGCCAAATAAAGCGCCCATGAAAAAAATGGCAACTCCATCCCCAGAGTATCGTAGCGCCAAATTAAGTAGCCGATTCCAACAACAATAAACAAAGAAGAAATAATGCCTCGATAGATCCCCAAAGATTCATATCTGAGACCATCGCTTCTTTTATTTTTCCTATTCATAAATTACTCTTAACAAAAAAATTTCTCATTAATCCCCATAGTATCAATTGGTTATATTCTGGATTACTCGTTCTCTCTGAACATTACCAGTCATACCCTAGGCATCTAAATTAACTAGATAGCAGCGGAGTGAACCCTCCTACTAAAATAACTTTTCGAATAAATTTAATAAGTTAAGCGACAGTACAAAAGGCAACACCACCCACATCGAATTTAATTTCTCCGATTTACTCAAGTAAAAGCACAAACTTAAAAGGCTTAAGCAGCCACACTTTTGTAACTATCGGCATAGTTAACCTTTACTTTAGGGGTATATACCTATTTATTATTTTATATTTTTCAAATACAACCAAATTTAGTCATCAAAGGAGCTGAAGGTGCAGTGGTCTATAGATCCGGTCATTAAATAGTTTGAACTTTTGGTGATTTTGCATGTCGTAGTTGCATGGAAAAAATAGACGCCAGAACCCTCAAAGACGAAGCACTGCATGAACGCCGCAGGCAAGTCATCCGACTACATAAGCGTGGTGGCAGTCCCACGCAAATAGCTCAAGTTTCGGAGTTGAGCTACCCCGC
>JBIIMQ010000156.1:0-3865 GCA_044337935.1 Candidatus Nitrotoga sp. | reverse complement strand
CCGGCCTTTCTTGAATTTATTGCGAAGCTCAGGTCAACGGGTGAGAGTGTATATGCGCCGGAGAAAATTAAGTTGTACGGTTTGATAGATGGCAAAGCGAACAAGTGAGACCCAATTGAAAGTTATTTTTTTACACATCCCCAAGACTGCAGGACAATCAGTTCATGCTGCACTCGTTAATGCCTTCGGAAAAGAGGTCGTGTGTCCTGCGCGGGTCAATGACCAGTTGCGGCGGATGACGATTACAGAACTCAATCGCTATCAGGTGTTTTCCGGACATTTTGATTGGTCGCTATTGGACTGTATCAAAGGCCCGAAATATGTGTTCACCATTCTGCGCGAGCCTATTGACCGCATTCTTTCCTTCTACTTTTATTTACGCGACGAAGCCGAAAAACTACCAACAGAACAGCGCACAACGCCTGAACGCCAAGGCTTGAAAGCCGCGTTTGAACTCAGTCCCCGGGAATATTTTCTTGGTGCCCCCCCACACCTTCGCCGCTTTCTGGATGACCATTACGACAACTTTTACACCTATTACTTTGCTGGTCGACATTATGAGAGCAGGGGTGAAATGGTTGGGTTAATCAACCGTGGCGAATTGTCGCGCCAGCACGTACTACAGATGGCCAAGGATAACCTTACCCTGCTCGATGATGTCTTTACTGTGGATAGCATGAGCGCCGTTTTTTCCGCCATTCGTGCGATTAGCGGCAAGCAACTCATGGCTGACGACAAATACCGAGTAAACATCAATACCAAGGTGGCAGCCGAAGATAGACGAATGCAGCTTCAGGCACTCGGCGCAGACACAGCAACGATGGAGCGATTGCAAGAGTATTGTTCCCTAGATAACGAGTTGTGGAAACTTTTTGCGATGAAGTCGACTCCGGTTATATTTCAAGCTGACACCAGTGCTTAACAGCTTCCAGTGAACCAATTAGGAGATTTTCAATGAGAACTATTAGTCAGTTACTTGTAATTTTGTGCCTATCCTTGCTGGCTATAAATGTAGGTGCGGAGTCTTTGTCCACGGCAGCATTTCAATACAAGGGCGGGAAGCTGGGCTATCTTGAACGTAACGAGGTATATTCGGCATGGAACGCCAATGATCCCGTGTCCGTCCTTAAGCCGGGAATGAAAGTGATGTTTTTCGGCCGCGCCGAAGGCTGCGATTTGCGTGCGGGCAACGGCCCAGTTAAAAATCAAGGTAGTGTCAGATTTAGCCAGACCTTCGACTTGACAGGTATTCCACTAGCGTCTGAGGGAAAAGGACAGCGTTGGGCGCCCAGTGCAGACTCTGAGCAATGTGGCAAATCGGTACGCGATCAAGTTGGGGATTCGTTTGTACATGTGAATGAAGATCAAGAGAACGGTGGTATTGGGATATTTACCTTTACGGGCCCAGATCAAAAAGGCCGCCGTTCGTTTTTTCGCCAATTTGACAAGAGCGGAAAGAATGGTACTGGTGCAAATGCCAATATTGAGGGTACATTTGTCGCTTTTCGTTTTGGCTGGCAGAAAGGAAACACAGTACTTCCATGGGCTGGAGGTGAGCAACCAGACGAAAAACGTAAGGCAGAATTCAGAACGGTTCAGAGTGTTGCTGTCGCGTCAGTGGGGGATGGGGTGGTGGGCTTAGCCGGTGAACCCATTCAGGCCAAGCAGCAATTTATCGCAGCATTTATTAATCGTGCATGCTTTCAAAGTGGTGGCGGGAAAAAGGGGATGTGTCAGCTTCAGTATCTCTTCAATGTTGCTGTTTATCGTGCGGGTGTAACGGACTGGGACGCAGTCAAGTGGTTTAAGTCTGCTGGGGTTTTTATGGATCCAGCACAAGGAGGTATGCCAGTAGTTCATGGACCTGTCAGGCGTAGCGGAGAAACAACCGTGGATGAGGGTTCCGGCTTGGAACTCTACACCTCTCTGGGTGAGCCTTCGCGCCATGATATTTTTAAAGACAAGGAATTTCGCATTCAAGTGTCTTTTTCGCAGTTAAAGAATGCGCTAAAAATTGTTGCGGGTAAGCAGCTAAAAAAGATGCCGAATAAAATCAGCCAATCTGATTTGGAAGCGGTATTCGGCGAGCACTGGGGTGATGCAAACGAATGGCTACTATTGTCGGTTAACGTGAGCCAAGAGGTGTATAACTCTGATAGCAATGCTCGTGCGCTTATTGGTGGTGGTATCAAAGCCATTGCTGTTGGCATAGCCCCGCCGAACTAATTTCAACATACCCTTTACCATCTTAGGTTTTTTTCGATGTCTGCCTCTATATCACGAGAAGAGCTGATTGACGTTTTATGTTGTCCTGTCTGTCGGGGGGCTCTTTGTGTCCTGTCAGAAAGGAAATGGGAATGTAAGCGTTGCAAAAACACTTTCCCGTTACTTGAAGGAGTGCCTTCGTTCTTATTGGCTGATGCACTGGGATCTCGGCTTGAAGAGATCAACTATGACGAAGTCCATTCGATAGATGCGAGGGTCATTTCATCAATAGGTACTTCGTGGCACAACTTAATTTGTGGCCTCGGAAAGATTGGAGAAAATGCCGTAGAAATAGGGGCGGGGACTGGCGCGTTAACACTTGGTTTGCTTGAACACCGGACGTTTCGTGTCATTGTTGCTACAGACATATCCCTGAAGTTTCTTCAGTATTTAAGGAGGCAAGGGGTGCACTATCAAGAATCGGCAGTTATTGCGTGTGACGCGAACAACTTGAATTTTTGTGACGGGGCATTTGGCGTTGTACTTGGCCGTTCGATTCTTCATCATTTAGTTGACTATCGGGCTACGCTTGAATCGGCATTTAGAATCTTGCGACCAGGCGGGGCGGCAATATTCTATGAACCCCTTCTCCAGGGCAAAATTTTCATAGCTTTGTTTGCAAAGCTTTTGCTTGAAGCCGAGCAAAAGCAAGGCGGAAAGGTCTTTGATAAACTTGAGCGCAATAAAATTGCTGCGCTCGTCAGGCATATAACTAAAGTGAAGTGGTATCCACAGAATCGAGAATCATTGCTCAAAATAGAAGACAAATACATCTTCGATCTCGATGAGCTTAGTGCGTTGGCTAGGGCGATAGGATTCTCGGAGGTTGTTTTTGATAACGGGACTGAAGCCATCGACGTTTCGTACTGGAATTATTTCGTTCGACACCTTGGAGTTCTCGGCATCAAGCCAGACAAGGTTGCCAGTTTTCGTTGGATTGGTGATTCCTTCGCCGAAACCTACGGACTACTATTCGGCGATCGAATGGTTGCCCCAATGGGCTTTTTTATATTCAAAAAACGGTCGCATTAGTTGAGAACGTTTGGGGGCTTTGTGCTGAGAAAAGAATTGGTGATCTATGAGGGTTAATTGGCTGTGGGAATTTAGCGTTAATGCATGAAACCTCTTACGCCAAAATGGGCGCATTCGTTACACACTATCTCACAGACCATGCCGAGGCCAGTCTGAGTATCGTCGATATTGGCGCCCGCTCCGTGCTCGGCCATCAGACTTATCGTGATCTCTTTAATCATGCCACATGGCAGTTTCAAGGGCTGGATATCGAGGCAGGCCACAACGTGGATATTGTGGTCAATGATCCTTATCGCTGGTTCGACATTGCCCCAGCGCGCTTCGATGTGGCGATTTCCGGTCAAGCGCTGGAACATGTGGAGTTTCCCTGGAAAACTTTTGCCGAGATTTTTCGTGTCCTGAAACCCGGCGGCCTGTTCTGCCTGATTGTGCCTTCATCTGGCGAAGAGCACCGCTACCCGGTGGACTGCTGGCGCTATTACCCGGACAGCATGCGCGCCCTTGCGCGAGATTCCGGGTTTACGGCGGTGGAGGTATTCACCGAGTTTGGTCTGGGCAACTGGCAGGA
>JBIIMQ010000044.1:0-12856 GCA_044337935.1 Candidatus Nitrotoga sp. | reverse complement strand
GCTATACCGGCGTGGCGACCGTCGATGAAAAAACACAAATCATCGTCGACGCAGAAGCGCATGGCACGGGCTCTGAGCAAGGGCTGCTGCTGCCGGCGATCAAGGCGACTGCGACATTGCGCAACGCCGACACGGTGATCACCGCCGATGCCGGCTATCATTCAGAAGCCAATCTAAAAGCCTTGGCCGGGGAACAGATCAATGCCTATATACCCGACAACGGATATCGCAAACGGGATGAACGCTATGCCGATCAATATGTACATACTGCCAAGCCCGACCCGCTGTGGAACAAAGCCGGACAAGCAAAAAAACCCAAGTGTTTCAGATCTACCGATTTCTACCTGGCAGACGACCACTCGCACTGCGTTTGCCCCGCCGGGAAACGGCTCTACAGCAATGGATCGAATTGCACGATCAATGGATATGTGGCGCTGAAATTCAGTGGCGCCAAACAGGATTGCGTGCCGTGCGAGCGGCGTCAAGAATGTTTGCGCACACCCGAGAAAACACAGACACGGCAGGTTGCTTTCTTGCAAGGCAAACGCCATGCCCAGGAAAATCATATCGAACTGATGAAGGCGAAGATCGATTCTGAAACGGGTAAAGAAATGATCACGCGCCGTTTTGCGACGGTGGAGCCGGTATTTGGCAACCTGCGTGGCAACAAGCGGCTGCACCGCTTTACGCTACGCGGAAAAGCCAAGGTGGATGGCCAGTGGAAGTTGTATGCATAATGCATAATATCGAGAAGCTGGCGAATCATGGTTATGCGAGATAAAGAGGCTGGAAGTAAGGTATCCTCGCCTCTGTATCGCATGGATAGACCTGCCAGATCGGGCAAGTTTTCAATGGAAATATTATCGGAAAACAGACAGCCGAAAATGAAGACATCGGTTTGGTTTGAAAAAAATCTACCCCATGCTGAAGCAGGGGTTCAGAATGGGGTTTTTCTACAGCGTCGTTGGGCATTCAATACACACGGAGAGAAATATGAGCATATATGTAATTTTCACTTGCAAATCGCAGCCGGACAAATTAGTGGCTCTCACAAAAATTCTGAATCAAGCAAAAATTGATTTCCCCAATAATGTCAAAGGTTGTGAGGCCTTCCGAGTATTTAATGATGTCAACGATCCTTGTACTTTTACGCTGGTCGAAACCTGGGCATCTGAAACCGATCATAAAAATAATATCGAAAGCCTGGTGGCATCAGGGGTGTGGGGTCATATTGCTTCACACCTGGCTTGCGATCCAGCCAGTAGCTACTTCAAAGAGCTATAAAAATGGCAATGCCCAACGAGTAAGGTTAAATTGTGATCGCGAAGTGAGCCACAATCTGAACCAATTCGGGTCGGTTCTAACATTCCAACAAACACTGTTGCACTTCAGAATTGAATCCGCCATTCATTAAATTTCTATGGGTATAATTCTCCGCCCCTTGGGACGAAGGCTGGCTAAAAGCCAGTGAATTGTAATAGCGTAGTTAACCCCCGTTGCTTTCGGCAGGGTGATTTATTTTGTGGAGTTGACTGATGAAAACAAAGGCTGCAGTCGCATGGAAGTCCGGTGCGCCGTTGACGATTGAAGAAGTTGACTTGGCAGGGCCCAGGGAGGGTGAAGTGCTGGTCGAGATAAAAGCGACCGGAATTTGTCACACCGATTATTACACCCTTTCGGGTTCCGATCCGGAAGGTATTTTTCCATCTATCCTTGGGCATGAAGGGGCGGGCATCGTAGTAGATGTCGGCCCGGGTGTTTCTTCTCTAAAAAAATATGATCATGTCATTCCTCTATATACCCCGGAGTGCCGTCAATGCAAGTACTGCCTGTCGCGCAAGACCAATCTTTGTCAAGCCATCCGCTCGACCCAGGGTCGCGGCTTGATGCCGGATGCCACTTCACGTTTCTCGATCGACGGCAAGCCCATCTATCACTATATGGGAACCTCGACTTTCTCCAACTACATCGTGGTTCCTGAAATCGCATTGGCCAAAATCCGCGAGGATGCGCCATTTGACAAGGCTTGCTACATCGGTTGTGGTGTGACGACTGGTGTTGGTACCGTGGTTTTTTCAGCTAAAGTCGAAGCCGGTGCGAATGTGGTCGTGTTTGGACTGGGCGGCATTGGTCTGAACGTAATTCAAGGCGCAAAGATGGTGGGTGCCAACAAGATTATTGGAGTCGACATCAATCCAGGGCGAATCGAGATAGCGCGCAAGTTCGGTATGACCGATTTCGTGAACCCGAAAGAAGTTGGGGATATTGTCAATCACATCATTCAGTTGACCGACGGTGGAGCTGATTATTCTTTCGAGTGTATCGGTAATGTCACCACTATGCGGCAGGCGTTGGAGTGTTGTCATAAAGGGTGGGGGCAATCGTTCATTATTGGCGTTGCTGCTGCCGGGCAGGAAATCAGCACTCGCCCATTTCAACTGGTTACCGGTCGTGAATGGAAAGGATCTGCTTTTGGCGGTGCGCGTGGACGTACCGATGTGCCGAAAATTGTGGATTGGTACATGGATGGTAAATTGAATATCGATGATTTAATTACCCATACATTGCCGCTGGAGCGCATCAACGAGGGCTTTGATTTGATGAAGAGCGGCGAATCAATTCGTTCCGTCGTGCTGTATTAAGCGGGTTGCGCCATGCTTGATTTGATTAGCGAACACGCATGTTTTGGCGGTGTGCAGCGGTTTTATAGCCATTCATCCAAAGAAATCGGTTTGCCGATGCGGTTTTCGGTATTTCTGCCGCCGCAGGCTCGGGCAGGCAAGGTTTCCGCTTTGTTCTATCTGGCGGGTCTGACCTGCACGGAAGAAACATTCATGATCAAGTCAGGCGCCCAGCGTATTGCTGCGCAGCTGGGGATAATGCTGATTACGCCCGATACCAGCCCGCGCGGTGCTAATCTTCCGGGAGACTCAGAAAGCTGGGATTTAGGGGTTGGTGCCGGTTTTTATCTGGATGCGACAGAAGCACCATGGAACAAGCATTACCGTATGTACAGTTATGTGCTGGAGCTATATGAATTGATTGTGCGGGAGTTTCCGGTGTTGCCTTCTAGCATTGGTATTACCGGGCACTCGATGGGCGGGCACGGTGCGCTTGTCCTGGCGCTGCGCAATCCGACACTTTTTAAGACCGTATCGGCATTTGCGCCGATTTGTGCGCCCAGTCAATGCCCGTGGGGCATAAAGGCATTTACGGCATATCTGGGCAGCGAACAAGAGAATTGGCAGCATTACGATGCCAGTGCGCTTATGGAACAAAAACACGCGCCATTTCCAAGCGGGATTCTGATTGATCAGGGGTTGGGCGATAAGTTTTTACAGGATCAATTGCACCCGAAAATATTCGAAGCGGCCTGCCGGAAAGCGCGGCAACCTTTGGAGCTGCGTATGCACGCCGACTATGATCACGGGTACTATTTCATCTCAACGTTCGTTGAAGATCATCTTCGTTTCCATCATCGAAATTTGGGCGAGGCGGTTTAGTCACCACGTCATTCCGGCTAAATAATGTGTTACCGGGATGGCGTTCAGGAAATTTGTCTTAGCAGTTCTTCGCGCAGGGTGGTAATTTTTTGCGGATGAACGAGCGCCGCGCTGGTGATATGGAAGGTGTCTTCGGCGCGTGCTCCCAGCGTGTTGATCTTTGCGCTTCGTATGGTGATGCCGTGCCGCGCCAATATTTGCGCTATTCGGGCCAACAGGCCGGGGCGGTCACCGGCGATGATGGAAAGCACGTAGTTCCCCTTGTCATCCGGCGTTATGGTGACTTCGGGGGCGATGGGGAAATGTTTGAGCTGGCGGGATATTCTGGTCGATTGCGGCGCGGAGGGTTCATTGGCTTTGGCTATTTCGCGTGACAGTTCATATTCGATGTAATTCATGACATCGCGATATACCGGTTTGTTGTTGCCCGCATCCATGGCCAGAAAGCTGTCCAGCGCATAGCCGTGCTGGGTGGTATGGATCTTTGCTTCCATGATGTTGTAGTTCATCCGCTCGAAAAAACTGCAAATACGTGCGAAAAGATAGGGTTGGTCGGGACCGTAAACTACTAATTGAATACCTTCCCCGATGGGGCTTACCCGTGTTTTGACGATGGCGGTATCGCTGTTTACTTTATGTGCCAGCAGACGGGTGTGCCAGGCAATTTCCTGCGGTTCGTGGCGCAAAAAATATTCCGCGTCCAGTTGTGCCCATAATGTTTCATGCACTTCGGGAGCAATGGCTTGCAAACTGAGTATTTCCAATGTGCGGGCGCGGATTTCGCCGACCTGGTCGGCAATTTTGCCGTTAACCATGTAACGGCGTGTTGCCCAGAATAAATCTTCGAGCAATTTCCCTTTCCATGCATTCCATACTTTCGGGCTGGTGCCGCGAATATCGGCAACGGTCAGCAGGAATAGCGCGATCAGGTAACGGTCATTTTTTATTATTGCGGCAAAGGCCGCGATGACGTCCTGATCGGACAGGTCTTGTTTTTGTGCGGTGGTGGACATTTTTAGGTGCTGTTCCACCAGCCATACCACCAGATTGGTATCTTCCTGCGTCAATCCGTGTTGTTTGCAAAAACGCGCCGCATCCGCGCGGCCCAGTTTGGAATGATCGCCGCCGCGCCCCTTGGCGATATCGTGGAACAAACCCGCGATATACAGCACTTCGACCCGCGCAAAATCCTTGATCAGCTTGCTGCACAAAGGGGATTCATGCGCGTGCTCCGCCAGGGTAAAACGGCGCAGATTGCGCACCACCATCAGGATATGTTCGTCTACGGTATAAACATGAAACAGGTCGTGCTGCATTTGCCCGACAATGCGGCCAAATGCCGGCAGATAACGGCCCAGGATTCCATTCTGATTCATGCGCCGCAATGCATGGGTCAGGCCGTGCGGTTGGCGCAGGATCGCCATGAACAAAGCGCGGTTCTGCGCATTACGGCGGAAAGCGGCATCTATCTTATGGCGCGCCCGCCACAGAGCGCGCAATGTGGGCGCCGAGAATTCACACAGGTGTGAATGTTGTTCCAGCAACAGAAAGCTTTCCAGAATAGCAGAGGGTTCGCGTTCAAACAGGTCTTCATCGCGCGCTTCAAGCAAATTATCGCGCGTGATAAAGCGCGCATTTAGCGTGCGGCTTGTGCCGGCTTCGGGGAACAGGTGGATGCGCAAGTTTTGTAGCAGCACAGTATTGAGTTGCAATACCGCTTGTTTGGTGCGGTAGTAGCGCTGCATCATGTGTTCGCTGGCACGGCGCACCCCGGTAGCGGTGATGTGCATTTGCTTTGCCAGTTCGGTTTGGTAATCAAATAACAGCCGATCTTCACGCCGCTTGGCCAAATAGTGCAGGCGAATACGCAGGTTTTGCAGCAGTGTCTGATGACGCGCGATGGCACGGGCTTCGGGTTCGGGAATCAAGCCCGCCTTGGCCAGATCGCGCCAGGAGTCACCCAGATTACAGGCGCGGCTAATCCACAGTACGGTCTGCAAATCGCGCAATCCGCCGGGGCTTTCTTTCAAATGGGGTTCGAGGTTGTAGTCGGCATCAATGAAACGAGCGTGACGCCGTTCCTGTTCATTTTGTTTGGCAAGGTAGAAAGTGCGATGATCAAGGTGTTGGGCCAGTGTGCCGACCATTTCTTTAAACAGTTTGGGTGCGCCGGTAATTAAACGTGCTTCCAATAGATTGGTCTGCACCGTAATGTCGGCGGATTCTTCCATGCATTGGGCAACGGTACGGATGCTGTGGCCGACTTCCAGTCCAATGTCCCACAGCAGGCCGATCAATTCCTGCAGCTGTTGTTGCAATGCCGGGTTGGGATCTCCCGGTAACAGAATTAACAGATCAATATCGGACTTGGGATATAACTCGTTGCGACCGTAGCCGCCCACGCCCACGAGCGTCAGATCCGGCGGCATGGAGAGAAGTTGCCATGCCGCGCGCAAATGTTCGTCCACCAGTTTGGCGTGGGCACGCAACAGGCGGGCCGGTTTTGCGTGACGCTCGTAATCCTGCTGCAGAAATAATCGTGCAGCACGCAAGCTTTGGCGGATTTCAGCGGCGTTTTGCACGACGTTTTTAAAGTGGCGGGGGCGGGGAACCGGCAGAAACAGTCAGCACTTCAAAACCGGATTCAGTTACTAAAACCGTATGTTCCCACTGTGCCGATAAACTGCGGTCTCTGGTTACGATGGTCCAGCCATCGCCGAGCTGGGTGATGCCGGCCTTGCCCGCGTTCACCATCGGCTCTATGGTGAACGTCATACCCGCTTCCAGTTTTAAACCGGTTTTGGGTTTGCCATAGTGCAGCACCTGCGGCTCTTCATGAAATCCCCTGCCGATGCCATGGCCGCAGAATTCACGTACCACGCTGTAGCCCTGTGCTTCGACAAAGCTTTGGATTGCATGACCGATATCACCCAAATGGGCACCGGGTTTTACCATACGAATACCCCGCCACATCGCCTGATATGTAATGTCACACAGGCGTTTTGCCTGGATTGAAGTTTCACCGACATGGAACATGCGGCTGGTATCACCGTGATATTCCTGTTTGATGGTGGTGATATCGATATTCAGGATGTCGCCATTTTTGAGTTTCTTTTCGCCGGGTACGCCATGACATACCTGATGATTGATTGAGGTGCAGATGGATTTGGGGTAGGGCGCATGTCCCCGGGGGGCGTAATTGAGCGGTGCGGGAATGCACTGTTGAACGTCCACCATATAATCGTGGCAGAGACGGTCAATTTCGTTGGTAGTGATGCCGGCCTGTATAAAAGGTGCGATGTAGTCCAGCACTTCGCTGGCCAGGCGGCCCGCGACGCGCATTTTTTCTATTTCCTCTGGAGTTTTAATACTGACAGGCATGATCGTTTTGGTCTGACAAATAAATGGAGGCAAGCATAGTGGATAGTGGCAATCAGCACAACAATATGGTTGTCTGCTGAAATAAAAAAGGCATGCCTGGGCATGCCTTTCGAGTTAAGCGTGAAGCAGTTTCGGTTTAACGGTTGCCGTTGTTGTAGGTTCGTCCAGAGAAGGTGCGTGCCGGACGACGCTCTTGCCCGGCCGGGCTTGAGTTGACGGTGTTCCCGTTGCGTCGAGGTGCATTGTCATTGAAACGATTGTGAGATTGACCTTCCCGGCGGGGGGCGCCGTCGGGATGCGCGTGACGGCTGTCCGGAGTGGACCGACGTCCAAATCCGCCCGGTTTGCCACGTGCGCCGGAAGGTTGTGAACGCGGTTTGAATTTTGGCTCCAGACCGGCAACGATATGGGCGGTGATGCTTTGTCCGGTGTAGCGTTCAATTTTTTGCAGGTTTCCGGCATCGCGGTTGGATGCAAACGAGACAGCGATACCGGACGATCCGGCGCGACCGGTACGGCCGATACGGTGCACGTAGTCTTCGGCAGCCTTGGGCAGATCGAAATTGATCACGTGGGAAATACCCGGGACGTCAATGCCACGGGCGGCCACATCAGTTGCCACCAAAATACGCACTTGGCCGCGGCGCAGGTTAATCAAGGTGCGGTTGCGTTCGCGTTGGTTCATATCGCCATGCAGCGCGGCGGCGGAATGCCCTTGCGACAGTAGTTTGTCGGCCAAGGCATCAGCGTCACGCTTGGTAGCGGTAAATACCAATGCCTGATTCAAGTCCGCATCACGCAACAGGTGATCTAGCAAACGTCCTTTGTGTGCCATGTCGTCCACATACATCAGGCGTTGTTCGATATTTTCGTGGCGTGCCTGCACCGTTGCGATGCTGACGCGTTTCGGATTCTTGAGCAGCCGTTTTGCCAGATTGCCAATAACGCCATCCAGTGTGGCGGAGAACAGCAGTGTTTGGCGTGTGGCCGGCGTGGCGGCAGCGATGCGTTCAACGTCGTCAATGAAACCCATATCCAGCATACGGTCGGCTTCGTCCAGCACTAGCATTTCAAGGCGCGAGAAATCGATACGGCCACGCTCGATATGATCAATCAAGCGACCCGGTGTGGCGACTAAAATATCGACCGGATTGGAGAGCAATTTGTTTTGCAGCGGATAGGGCATGCCACCAAGAATGCTTACTACTTTCAGGCGCATATGCTTGCCGTATTTGGCTGCGGCGTCTGAAACCTGTTGTGCCAGTTCGCGAGTCGGAGTCAGCACCAGCACGCGCGGCCCTTTGCTGCGCACGGTGGCGGGCATGGAGATACGATGTAAAGCGGGCAGGATAAAAGCGGCCGTCTTGCCGGTGCCGGTTTGGGCGGATGCCATCAAATCATGGCCTGCCATTACTTCGGGAATGGCTTCGGCTTGAATGGGCGATGGGACGGTATAGCCGGATTCTTCCACGGCGCTGAGGATCAGGGGATTTAATCCCAGTGAAGCAAAGGTAATAACTTTAATAGGTGTTGCTGTGTTTTCAATAGACACGATTGTTCCTTAATATTAACAATTAAATCAAAGCGCATGCGTGGCCATAGCCACACACTAAAATCTTAGTAGGGGAACCCTTGGAGGGAGATCCATAGACTCTACCAGCGCAAAACATCGTCGCTAACCGGTAAAAGCAAGACGCGTCAGAGACGCCAGAGGTCAGAAAACGATGAGCCACCGCTGCACGAACATCGCAGCGAACCGGCATTATACACAACTGGGCGGCATTACGCCGGAAAAAATTCGATGTGCCGTGCTATGTCACAGAATTAAGCTGTAAAAAACGGCAGTCTGGAATGAATTGTAATGTTTGGAGGTATCCGTATGCTAGAATGCGCGCCCTTTATCCAGCTTAGGTCGTAAACATGCCGCGCGCACTCCGTAATATCGCCATCATTGCCCACGTTGATCATGGCAAAACCACATTGGTGGACAAACTCTTGTCCCAAACTGCCACTTTTGCCGCACATCAGCATATCGCTGAGCGTGTGATGGACAGCAATGATCTTGAAAAAGAGCGCGGCATCACCATTCTGGCCAAAAACTGCGCGGTGGAATATGAAGGCGTACATATCAACATCGTGGACACACCGGGACACGCCGATTTTGGTGGTGAAGTAGAACGCGTGCTATCGATGGTAGACGGCGTATTGTTGCTGGTGGACGCGGTGGAAGGCCCGATGCCGCAAACCCGCTTCGTTACACGCAAGGCGCTGGCGCTGGGTTTGCGTCCGATAGTGGTCATCAACAAGATCGATCGTCCCGGTGCACGGCCGGATTGGGTGGTGGATCACACCTTTGATCTGTTTGACAAGCTTGGCGCAACCGAAGAGCAAATGGATTTCCCGATCGTCTACGCCTCGGCATTAAATGGATTTGCGACATTGGACTTGGCGAATCCGGGCAAGGATATGCGGCCATTGTTCGAAACCGTGTTAAAGCATGTGCCGGCACCGGATGGCGATATGGACGGACCGCTGCAATTCCAGATTTCCGCGCTGGATTATTCCAGCTTTGTTGGCCGCATTGGCGTGGGACGCGTTTCGCGGGGGCGCATTAAGCCGGGCCAAGAGGTGATGGTAATGAATGGCGATAAACCCCCGAAGAAAGCGCGGGTTAATCAGGTGCTGGGTTTCCGTGGTATCGAGCGGGTACAAATGGAAGAAGCTGGTGCTGGCGACATCATTCTGGTGAATGGTATTGAAGATATCGGTATTGGCGTTACCCTGGCTGATATTAACCAGCCGGAAGCTCTGCCTATGCCCAAGGTGGATGAGCCTACGTTAACCATGACTTTCCAGGTGAACAGCTCTCCCTTGGCGGGACAGGAAGGCAAGTTTGTCACCAGCCGCCAGATTCGGGATCGTTTGACTAAAGAATTGTTGGTCAACGTGGCATTGCGCGTGGAAGATACGGGAGAGACAGATTCATTCCTGGTATCCGGGCGTGGTGAATTGCACCTGACAATTTTGCTGGAAAACATGCGTCGGGAAGGATTTGAATTGGCTGTTTCGAAACCGCGCGTAGTGTTCCGTGAGATTAACGGCGAAAAATGTGAGCCGTATGAAATGCTCTCGGTGGACGTTGAAGAAGCAAATCAGGGCGCAGTAATGGAAGAGCTGGGCCGACGACGTGGTGATTTGCAGGATATGCAGCCGGATGGAAGAGGCCGTGTGCGTTTGGAATACCGTATTCCGGCACGCAGCCTGATTGGCTTTCAGGGCGATTTTTTGACCATGACCCGTGGCACCGGACTTATTTCACACGTGTTCGACGACTACGGCCCGGTCAAGCCGGATATGCCGGGCCGCCATAATGGCGTGCTGATTTCTCAGGATAATGGCGAAGCTGTCGCTTATGCTTTATGGAAACTGGAAGATCGTGGCCGCATGTTCGTCAGCCCCGGAGATAAGCTGTACGAAGGCATGGTTATCGGCATACACAGCCGTGATAACGACCTTGTCGTTAACCCGATTAAGGGCAAGCAGCTGACCAATGTGCGTTCCTCCGGTACGGATGAAGCTGTGCGCCTGACCCCGCCAATCAAGCTGACGCTGGAATCCGCTGTTGAGTTTATTGATGACGACGAACTGGTGGAAATCACCCCGCAGTCCATACGGGTGCGCAAACGCTATCTGACTGAACAAGAACGCAAGCGCGCTTCCCGCTAGTAAATACTTGCTTTAAATGCTAAACAAAAAGGGGCGTAACTGCCCCTTTTTTACGTCGAAGAGAAATGTCACGGGTATCGTTCAGAAAGCTGTATGCGCAACAGATTGAGGATACCTTTATAAGTCACTATTTCCGCGCCCAGCGTAGCCGCAGAACAATTCGTTTGTTGTGTGCGATATAGATATCTTCGAACTTGGTGAATTTTGTCTATCCAACGCAGGATCAACGCAAGTTAAAGCACGATGCTTTAGTAACACTTGACTAAAGTTATTTCGGCAGGCTTAATTGGCTCTGTAATATGAGCCAATTAAGGAGCTATAAAATGGCAATGGAAACGATACTTTCCGACCTCTCGGTAAGCATGACGGAATTCAAAAAGAATCCCAATGAGGCACTCAGGGAATCGGGCGGACGCGCTGTCGCCGTGCTCAGTCACAACAAACCCGCCTTTTATATGGTGCCGCCGGACTGCTATGAAGCCATGCTTGAAGAGATCAACGACCTACGTCTCGTGCGCGTGGCCAAGGAACGCCTAAAACAAAAAGACCGCGCTATCGAGGTAACGCTGGATGACCTCTAGGCAGGCCGAGCGCAAGCCAACAGTAAAATACCGCCTCAATTCGTGCCGGAGGCCTGGTGCGAAAGGCAGGCACTGGACGGCTCAATCAAACTGGCACTCAAACCGCTGCTGGCAAAACGCCTGCAAAACCCACATTTGCCCGGCGCGCTCCTGCACCGGGAATTGGCGGGTTGCTACAAAATCAAGCTGCTCAAGCAGGGATACCGTCTGGTTTACGTGGTCGAAGACGACGAGCTGGTTGTGCTGGTGTTGTCTGTTGGAAAGCGCGAAGATAACGCCGCATATCTGGCAGCAACCAAAAGAATTAAATAATTGACGGACAATAATGAATCATTTTTTTACAGCAAATAGAAGCGGCACTGCGGCCTACCGCAAACCAGTACGCACCGGAAGGTTCCGATCCCAAGGCAATTGTCCATCAATGGTTACATGCGATCGCCTATTGGAATAAACCGTTTGCCGCACAACGATGAACAAGTTCAAAGCAGTCGTTGATGCCGTCGGCCAACTCAAGACACCATCCGAGCCGAAGAAAAAACGACCCATTGGTTTCGAGCCATGGGAGGAAAAAATGATGCTGCCTCATTGGTTGTTGGTTATGTAGAGGGAAAAAATGAGCGGTCACGAACCTGGAAGTAAGCTTTTGCCGCAAGGTTTTTATGAGCGTCTTGTCTATGATGATGAAGTCGACCAATTGCAGGCGCTGGCCGATGCGCACTGTGCGCTGGTTGACCAACCGTCTCAAGCGCAGCGGCGCGAACATCTAATCCACGAAGTTTCATCCCGGTTACCTGAACTCCTCGATATTGTTGCAAATGCAACGGAGGGGCGTTTGGAGCAATCACGTGCAGAATTAAAATTAATTGCGCATTTGATACGCGAAGCACGAGTAAACGCAAATGACGATTCCGAATTGCGTTCGCTTGCTGATCCGCTTCGACTGTTACGTGCATTGCACCCGCCGAATGCCGTTCCCAGCATCCCATTGACTGGTTTACGTCGACCTTGGTTATTCACCTCAGCCCGCAGCGATCCATCTTTACTTGGCGAATTGCGAGCAGAACTCGGCGCAGTGGACCGTGTTGATATCCTTGTCAGTTTCATTACTTGGAGTGGTGTACGCAAAATAATTGATGTACTGAAAATGGCAACAGCACTTGATGCGCAGGGCTTACCTCGTACGCGCTTTCGTATTTTGACAACGACCTACATTGGCGCAACTGAAGCACGTGCAGTGGATGCGCTGGCTGAATTGCCAGGTGTTGAACTTCGAATCTCATTGGATGGTCGCCGCACCAGACTGCATGCCAAAGCTTGGATATTCCATCGCAAGACTGGTTTTGGAACAGCATTTGTCGGAAGTGCAAATTTGTCAGAATCTGCGCTAATTGGCGGGATTGAATGGACAGTAAAATTCACAGAAGCTGCTGATGCGGATTTATTCTCCGCAGCAGAGGCTCACTTCGAATCGTTGTGGAACGACGGCGAATTTCAACTGTATGACCCACATGATGAGGCCCAACGGGAAGCGCTTGCTGAAGCACTTCGTGAGCAACGGCATAGGCCAGGACAAAATAGTGGAAATGAAGAGCCAATTGCGATCCATGCATGGTTTGAACTTCGTCCTAAAGCGTATCAGCTTGAAATGCTCGAACGTCTTGAATC
>JBIIMQ010000155.1:0-3874 GCA_044337935.1 Candidatus Nitrotoga sp. | reverse complement strand
TGGGCACGGCGTTCGCTGTTTATCTTGAACAGCGCACCGCTATTGGTGACGGAAATTTTTTTACCGGATATTCTTGCGCTGAAAAAATGAACTTCAACGAACGAATAAATCTATATATCCAGCTGACGAGACTCAACCGCCCTATTGGCATTTTGCTGCTGCTGTGGCCTACATTGTGGGGAATGTGGATCGCGGGCAACGGCCAACCGGCATGGAACATCGTCGCAATTTTTGTACTCGGCACTGTGTTGATGCGCTCTGCAGGCTGCGCCATCAATGACTACGCCGATCGTGATTTTGACAAGCAGGTAAAGCGTACCCAGGATCGCCCCATTACCAGCGGAAAACTCGCACCGAAAGAAGCTTTGTTGCTGGCGGCAGGACTGTCGCTCCTCGCCTTTCTACTGATTTTGCCACTCAATAAATTGACCCTGCTCCTGTCTATTCCCGCACTGTTTTTTGCCGCCAGCTACCCCTATACCAAACGTTTCTTTGCTATTCCCCAAGCCTACCTCGGCATCGCATTCGGCTTTGGCATTCCGATGACATTCGCAGCACAACTCGGCAGCGTTCCCGCCATAGCGTGGTGGCTATTAATCGCCAATGTGTTTTGGGCGATTGCTTACGACACAGAATACGCGATGGTAGACCGGGACGATGACATACACATCGGCATCCATTCCTCTGCACTATTCTTCGGCAAATATGATATCGCTGCGGTGATGATCTGTTATGGCGTTACGCTGGCCATACTCACCGCAGTCGGCAATACGCTGGCGCTGGGCATGGCTTACTACCTCGGCTTGTCGTGCGCGGCGGGTATCGCCATCTATCACTACACGTTGATTCGCAAACGTCAGCGCGAAGCTTGCTTTAAGGCTTTCCTGCACAACAACTGGTTTGGTGCAGCAGTGTTCATCGGTATTGCGCTGGATTATCTGCTGCGCTAGTCAAGAGTTTCGAATGTCAGCACGTAACCTACCAAGTAATTTGGGAGAGTCCGGAGAAACAACTTGAACTTCCATCCGCAGATTTTTAGGATGCCCTATAACAATGGTTTAACCAAATGAACGGCTAAGATAATGAAAATATTAGGGAGCAGGTGATGTTTGACAATGCTTGCCGATATGGGCAGCATTGCCGGCTTATGAAAATGTTTTCTATATTCGTTAGAGGTTGTTATGACTGACGATCCAGATGAACTCCGGTATGAACAGGCTATCAGCCGAAAAGACCCAGCAATAGCCTTTGCCGCTATTGAAGAGATAGAGGTCCATCTCCGGTACGGCATTCCGAGCATTAAGTTGTTGGCGTGGATCATTATCGTTTTGCTTTCTTTAATTCTTTGGCGCATTTGGTAGAGAGGGATTTCATGTTAATTCGGGATATCAGGGGAACGGATAATCCGCTGCGCGAACAACGGAACCCGCCCCCTTCTTATCCCCGGTGCGGTGGCAACCACACCGTTAGGCAGCCAATCAATCCGCAAGGAGTCAAGGTTCGCGCCCTGACCAACCAAGCGAAGAGAGTAACTGCCAAAGCACGGCCACCAAATCACGGCGGTCGCGCAGCGCTGCTGCGACTGCAACTTAATGGGGGTTCCCATGAAGGTGCAAATTGCAGTCCAGGTAGGCAAGAACTTCAAGGCATCATTGTTGATCGTAGTCCCGGTCACAGTGGTTCTCACAGTTCTAGCGCTTCTGGTTTAGTGTGGGCGCGGGTGGGTCTAGTCTCACCCGCAACCCCTAACTTTACGGTCAAGCGGACCTTGCGCAAAAATGCCGCACAAGGCCGCTTACCTCCACGTTGGACCTACAAGGAGAACCTTATGTCCCGCTCGGTTCAAGTTCTAATTCTCATGCTCCTGTCGACCCTATCGAATGCATCCTCCGCCCAGCTTCGAATGTTCGGCTCTTGGGGCATCGGCCCGATAGTTGATAACGAAGGGGTTTATGCCGCAACGATCAATGACAGTGAAGCCATCTTTGGCCAATACTGCTATCCCGATAAAGGTGCTTGCTACTGGCTGCTAGCTAATGACATCGACTGCGATACAGGAAGCAAGTACCCAGTACTAGTCAATACTGATTCGGGTGCATCGAGCTTAGAACTGCTTTGCTTTAAGTTGAAAGACAAGGGGCGTTATGCGTTCACAGACTTCGATGCCATCGACAAGATCGCTCGAGGTTCTACACGCCTGGGAATCGCCTTCCCAATGCAAAACGGTCTGTTCCAGGTTCATCGCTTCTCTCTTGATGGCTCCACTAGGGCCGTGGATGTGATGAGAGAGGCCGCAGAAAAGCTGATGAAGAGTCCGACAAACACCAAAGACCGCACGCTGTAGGTCTAACCATTCCATCGAGAGGACGTCACAAGGGCTGCGCCCTTGCGCCGCCTCTTATGTCAAACTACAAGAAAGCTTAGGGTCAGTTCTAACATTCAAACACCCCATCTTAAACTTCGCACATGGCAAGACCACTCAGCCCGGTAGGCTGGACTGTATGAAATGAAGCCCAATCGGGCTATTTCAACCAGCCCTTGCGATGGAATATCCAGAATGGTACCGCCACCGACAGCACCATTAACAAAAGCGCAAAGGGATAACCCAGTCTCCAACTGAGTTCGGGCATATGCTTGAAGTTCATGCCGTAGATGGAAGCGATCAGCAGCCATCAGGGTCGGTTCTAACATTCCAACAAAATGCTTGAATGTTAGAACCGACTCCAGCCGCTCCCTTTTGCAATGTCATGCGGCTTTGATTCTGTGCTTTTAATGCCATGCGTAGATAAGTTTCGTGCTGCTTCAAATATTCCTGATTAGCTGCCCGCCGAACCAAGCTCATAAAAGATGGGGGGGTTCCTGTGTGATTGCTTTTGGCATATCTTTTTATTTGCGTGCCGGCTTTAGCTCTTTGCCTCCCGCAGAAACGAGTAAGGCAATGTGCTAAAGGTGTGTCGGCACAAAAAGTATGACAAAAAGAAGCGTAGGGATTAGAAACTGGTCGCCATCATTAATCCATACTGAAATCCGGGACCACTTTTTCCTGTCCCTGCAATTCTTCCGTCATAGTTATAAACTCCAACTTCTGGCAAGATTGAAATATTAGATCGTATGTCTTTTTTTAGTCCGAATGAAACTCCTGCAATGTTTACGTAATTTGCACTTGCTCCTTGTGGTGCGGTTGGAATGACAAGATTTACGTAACGAGCCATTACTGTCAAATGTGTGGTTTCATTTACGTTGTACGTACCTAATAATGCAGCATTGGGGCTGTATGCATATTTTTTATTTTCTTCAATTAAAATGTGAGCTCCGCCAAGACCTAAAACAACTCCAAAATCAAATTTGCTTTCAGGTTTTGTAAAACAATATTTCACATCCAAATTAACTCCAAATCCTGGTCCAACTGTCGCGAATGGAAGCGGTATTGGTGCAAGTCTTAATCCTACGTCAATTTGTTCTCCTAAACCATATCTGAAACCTGCGTGTGGTATTGTGAAAAACCCGCTTGTTAATTTCGGCTGACCGAGAAAAACCATTTGTCCGCCCACTCCAGCCGCAAATCCAAACTTACCTTCATGCAATGTCCTTGCTGTTCCGAAATTAACAACCCAAAATCCATAGGCGTTTGAAGGAACAATAAAACATATTGTGAGTATTGCTATGATTGAAATTCTTGTTGTAATGCTCTTTTTCATAATGGTTAATTCTCATCCATAAACACAAGAACTTCAAACCTCCAAACATCGGGGGCAGTTCTAACATTCAAATATCCCATCTTAAACTTCGCACAGGACAAGACCACTCAGACCGGCCGTTGAACCAAATGAATTGAAACCCAACCGCTCTATTTCAACCAGCCCTTGCGATGGAA
>JBIIMQ010000154.1:0-3884 GCA_044337935.1 Candidatus Nitrotoga sp. | reverse complement strand
CTCATTGAGTGCTGCACCTTGGGGGACACTGCCGCCGATCCCGACATGCACATTTTTATCAAAGTTTCGCACTGTAAAGGCATTAATTTTTTCGACCAATTGCTCTATATAGGCACTACTATCTGTCTTCAAAAATACCGTCAAATTGGCGGAGCGATAACCATAATCGACGTAGGAATCAAAATCGCTCGGCTCGCCGGACATTGAGTAAAGCAATAAATATTGCGAAATCAATTCTTGACTATCCGGAACTTTATAATAAGCCGGATCATCCCCATGCATAGCCTGATTCATACGCTTGATAAAATCGGCTAATGAAAGTGTCTTACCGATATAAGGTTGTTTTTCAAGAAAACGCTGTAACTCCTCAATAGCATGTAGTATTTTTGGATCTTTTATGGCATCATCGCTTGCCCCCTCGACCAACAAATACATCGTATTAGTCCCGCCAAGACGATCATTAAGTGCCTTATCATCTGTTTCAAAAATCAATTCAGGCGAAAAAAAACTCTTGGTAGAGTTATCCACCGTGACCCTACCCATCCCTATCAGGGTAACCACAACAAAAAACAAAACCCCGCCATACACCCTGCGCCGATTGGTGCCGGTTACCCAATTTGCGATCACGTCAGTGGCTTTATCCCAAATTCGTTTTTTTTGTTCACGCTTGCTTTCGATATCTCTAGGTGGCGCAAGTATTGAACGCAAGGCCGGGATAAAAGTCATTTCAAGCGTCAGTGCCGCCAGAATTCCAATACCGGTAAAAATCCCGAAAGTACGCACCGTACTGATTTTAAAAATTACCAAAGAAAAAAATCCGAGCGAAGCAACCACACCGGCCGCAATCATAACCGGCCCAACGCGAAGAAGAGAGGCCACAACAGCTTGATTATTTGCAGCCTTGGGAGAAAGGTCCGTTGTTTCACGCAAGCGAAAGTATTCTTCGTAATACCGCTTGAGCAACTGCACTGCATGGCCTGTCGCCACCGCCAGAATCAAGATGGGAGTGGCAGAATTAAATACATCCATTGGGATGCCGGAAGCACCCATCACGCCCACCCCCCAAGCCACAGCCAGACCCGCCGTAAGAAGTGGCAAGACAAGCCCCTGCTTCGTCCGAAAGGCTTCAAACAGAACCAAGCTTAAAACCAAGATGGCAATAGGGAAGAGAAATCCAATACGCTCAGAGTAAATTTCGATGCGGGCGAGAAAACTCGGAATTCCCCCCAAGTTGATTTCAACCCGGGAATCTCGCTCATGCTCAACGACAGCCTCCACTTTATCCATAATTGCCCGAAAACCACCGGGGCCATCTTTGAATTCCACAAGTATGGCTGTTGTTTTTGCATCTGCAGACACAATAGAATTCAAATAAACAGGGTTTTTCCCGACTGCTTTCCTTAATTCCGTTAGTTGCACATCCGTCGTTGGAACATTTGACATCAACGGTTTGACTTCCAACCCCTCAGCCGTACCAGCAATATTCTTGGCTCGTTTAGAAGAAAGGCTCAGCAAATTTTCTTTAACCACGCCCGGTGTTTGGAGAAAAGACGCCGTCATGCGCTGAACCTTTTCCAATACCACCGGCTGATAGATATCACCCTCTTTCGGCGTGATGCCTACCACAACAACATATTTCGACCCAAAAACCTTTTCTACCTGATTGCTCGTCGTCACATAAGGATGGGACTGAGGAAGCATAGTATTCGGATCAATAATGATACTCAGGTTTTTTGCCTGAATAACTGCCGCAACGGTAATGATCAATGTTAGGGTAATAACAACGAATCGGTAACGAATAATCCACTCTATATAACGTTGCATATTTTCCTCATTACAATCTAATGTTCGGCAATACCACAAGAATCGAAGTATAAATCCAACTAGTTAATTCGATATCAGCCCGATTCGTAATTATCGGCCAGAATTGATAATCTATGAGCAAGCAACCTGTTTATACTTGTGGCATATGCGTATATCCTTAAACCCGATACTCCTTAAGTCACCTTTAATTCGCCCAGCAATTGAACTCGTCCAAGGAAAACTCATAAGGTCTAATATACCGCGTTAACGTTTAATTAGGACAAAGGAATGGGGACACTTCATGAATGCAACAACATGAATATAAATAGAATTCAGCAAGGTAGGCAAATCAAGGATAGGAAGGTCAGTTACCGTCTTGGAAGTTAATATTGCGGCCTACACTTGACGCCAATCGGTCAACGGAACCACATTATTTCCATTATGCTGCTACCTGTTACTTTCCTACGATAGACACTACATTTATCCGCCAGCTTTCTCTAACCGTTTCTTCGCTACAAAACTCTTTAGTCGTTGCAACGGATTACGATTACCCAGCCACAGCCGGCGATGATGAAAACGATTGAGACGGGCATCCAGGTAGGTGTACCAAGGCGTCAATTTCAACTCTTGCGGATGCAATAAGGCCAATAGCGCCTGGGTGGTGATGAAGCCCGCGCACAGTTTGCAGCCGGCGATTGAGCTGGGGCCTTTGCGTGCCTTCAGATTAATGGATTGCGGATCAAGATACTTAAGATGGTGCATCTCCGGGGCAAAGCCCAATGCAAACTGAATGATTTTTTCCTCTTCGCTCATCTCCGGGGAAATTGCAAAGTAATCCTCATAAGGCATGCCCCCCGGCCCAAATGCCAACACCCCTGCCCCCAGCCCCAGCGGCACCGCCGCCACAGTAAAAAGCCCCCGTGCCGTAGCCGAATTAATCAATAACGGGTGCATGTCCACCGCGAACACATCCATGCCGTCAACGGCCAGATCAGCGCCTGATAGGAATGCGTCAATGTTGCCCGCGTCGAGGCCTTTGTCGAAAATTTTTACACGTAGCTCAGGATTGATTTCCAATGCATATTCAAGCATTACTTCAATCTTGCGGCGGCCCAGCGTGCGTGTGTTAGCCCCGTACTGTCGGTTGAAATTGGCCAGTTCAAACTCGTCAAACTCAGCGATGTGAAATCCACCGACCCCGGCCCGTACCAGGCTGATGAGGTAATCTCCCCCAACCCCACCCATGCCGGCGATGGCGACGGTTGATAGTCGCAGACGCGCGTGCTCATCCGGACTGACAATACCCAAGTTGCGGCTAAAAGCGCTGTCATAATTAAATTCAGTCATTGAAGGCCTCTATAGACTGGTGGCGGCAGGGGTACATCTTTACGTAGGGAGGTGCAAATTGCAAGCGTAGTAGGTTGTGTATCCACCTATAACCATGCTCAGCGATAAATTCATCCTTTGCAATTGCTTGTCGAAAAATTTTACATTCCATACAATCCCAAACTTATATATATATATATATCACGTTGATTAATTTGCATATTATATTTATGGCATGGAATATGCTTTAATAAGAACAGGATGGATAGCATTCTATCCATTAATTATAAAGGGGAAACAAAATGAAATTTAATAAATCCACTGTTCTACTGGCCGCTTCCTTGGCACTTACTTCGGGCGTTGCAACTGCTTCCCCGGTTATACTCAATGTTAGTTCTTTTGAAGATGCATCTAGCTCCCAGGTAAGTAATGGCACGGATGGTAAAACAGCCGCATGGGATGAAGCTCAGGTAAACTGGAGCGCGACGTCTGTCTACACTGACACCAATGGTAGCGGTGGAGTGAACGTTGGAGATTCCGTCGTAGATAGCGGTGTGGGTACGTTTGGCGGCTTTCTTCTAGGGGGGTCTAACTTAAGCACGTTTGAACAGAATGAAGGTATCAATGGGTATTATGCGATACGTTTTGAATACACTAACTTGACAGGAACTGTAGCTGCAATGTTATCCCCGAGCCAAATTTTGGCTCAATACACTTCCGGCACTATTGATATTTGGGCTGACAAAGATAATAAC
>JBIIMQ010000043.1:0-12917 GCA_044337935.1 Candidatus Nitrotoga sp. | reverse complement strand
TCACCGAGATCAATCAGGCCTATATAAGTTATAGTGGCTTACCCCAGACCAGATTAAAATTTGGTCGCCAACTCATAAGGTTAGACAACGATCGATGGCTCGGTAACGTCGTTTGGCGCCAAAACCACCAAACGTATGATGGGGTTACTGCAGTTAACACATCACTCCGTGATACTACAATTACGGCTGGTTATATTACCAATGTTAATCGCGTATTCAGTGACGCTTCCATTGATCCCGTAGCTGGCAGTGCAACTGGCAGTTTCTTGGGCAACCACCAGATGAAATCTCAAATCTATAACGTAAACTACAAGGGGCTGGGGTTTGCTGAATTGGTTGGGTATGGTTATTTCCTGGATTACGATCCGTCTGCTTTAGCGTTTGGTAAGGCTAATTCAACAAAAACCATTGGCGGCAGAATCAAAGGCGATACTCCAATTGCTGACGGTTATAAACTACTGTATACCGCAGAGTATGCGGGCCAGTCCGCTTATAAAGATAATCCGGTTGACTACACTGCTCACTACACCCTGCTGGAAGGCGGCGTAGACGCCAAGAATTTCCAAGTTAAATTGGGTTATGAAGTGCTTAGCAGCGCGCTTGCCAGCGATGGAACCAGAAAATCGCTTTCGACGCCTTTGGCAACCTTATTTGCATTTAATGGATGGGCTGATGTGTTCCTGGTTACTCCAGCAAATGGCCTGAGGGATGCTTACATAAATGCAAGAACAACAGTAGCTGGCACGGTTCTTGGATTTGACTTCCATGATTACAAAGCAGACTCTGGCGGCAGCAGCTATGGAACGGAATTGGATTTGATTGCGTCCAAACGGATCGACAAAACCTACTCCATAGGTTCCAGGTATGCACGCTTCAGGGCAGACAGTAATGTCACTGGCTGCGCGGCCTGTATTGATACTAACAAGCTCTGGGTGTATGGAGCAATGAACTTCTAATTTGTATGTAAGCATCGCAAGACTTGTGCTTTCCCGTGTGGCTTTGTGATGCCGGGAAGCGTAAGACAAAATTGAGGCACGGTTTTCGTGCCTCAATTTTTTTGAAATAAATTCCATAAAATCCCGCGGCAATTTAATACAGGAATTTCTAACAAAACACTGACATTGCCCCACATCGCATGTACATGTGTCTTCACTCCAATCCCTGCCAACCCTTACCGTAATCAAACGCCTCATGCTTTAGCCGCGTGCATTAAACCCTACCAATAAGCCGACACCCCACTTGTTGCGCTGCCAAATAGTGACAACCAGCCATTCAGGTTACAATGAAATAATAAAGAAACTTTTTAAAGTTGTTAGAACGCCCGCCAAAGGAAAATTTGTTGATTTATCAGCCACTTATACTCGCCTCCACTTCAATTTATCGCAGTGAGCTTTTGGGACGCCTAAAAATTCCATTTCAAATTGCTGCTCCCGATATAAACGAAACCCCTTTGCCCGATGAAAGTGCCAAACAAGTCGCATGGCGACTTTCCCGTGAAAAAGCACGTGCAGTAGCAGCACAACATCCCGATGCCCTGATTATCGGTTCAGATCAAGTCGCATTACTGGGTGAACAACAACTGGGCAAACCGCTTACGCACGAAAATGCAGTGCGCCAATTAAGCGCCATGCGCGGACACAGCGTATTTTTTTATACAGCACTCACTTTGCTAAATGCGCGTAATGATGAAATACAAACCGACATGGCAGAAAATTGTGTCAGCTTTCGTCATTTCAGCGACGAAGAAATTGAATCCTATTTACGCAAAGAACAGCCCTACCACTGCGCGGGCAGCGCAAAATCAGAAGGTTTGGGCATCGCGCTTATCAGCCGGATGGAAGGAGATCCAACCGCGCTAATCGGGCTTCCCCTTATTCTATTAGTGTCTATGCTTAAAAAGCAGGGAGTTTCTGTTTTATAAATGCCGCCGCTAACACTTCAATACTCAGCTGAATCGATGTTCCACCATCGCGCCCAGCCATCAACACGCCATTACCGGGTACAGTTCAATTCATGCCTATGGAATTATTTATTGAGCGTACCGCCATATTGCAACAGAATATCGCAAACAGAAAAACCATAAAGCAGCCACTAAAAAATCAAGATTTACCAATACGCTACCCAACCCGGCCCCCTTAACAATTTTACATTTGGCTGAACGGCACATTTAGTTGCGGCAGCGCTATATTTCTGGTATTAAAGCGCAGTTTTTAATTTTGCTTGCATGTTTCTGGAGAAATCTAATGGCGGTACAACCTACAAAATCCTTCACCCCTTATAAAGCCAAAAAAGGGGAGGCTTATATGAATCCTAAGCAACTGGATCATTTCCGCACTATCTTGAATAACATCAAACATGGATTAGGTGAAGACATTGATCGTACTGTGCACTCCATGCAAGATGATGCCACGGTATTTGCCGACCCAAATGATCGCGCCAGCCAGGAATCCGACATGACGTTGGAGCTGCGTAACCGTGATCGCGAAAGCAAACTGATCAAAAAGATTAACGAAATGCTCACCAAAATAAACAACGGTGATTATGGCTACTGTGAAAAGTGCGGAGTGGAAATCGGCTTGAATCGCCTGGAGGCACGACCGACCGCTACGTTATGCATCGACTGTAAAACACTGGATGAAATTCGCGAAAGACAAATCGCCCGATAACGCATCCTCTCACCAACTCTACTTATTAATGTAACCCGAAAAAATGGACACTACCGGTTCGTTACTGGAACAAATGTGTCCATTGCGGCAACAACACCGTAAGCGGCAGAATAAATTTAGGGTTTATCAGGATTACCTTGGGATTGCCATCTCCATGAATCCTCACACATCTGCTCTATGCTTCGTTCAGCTTTCCAACCCAGTTCACGTTCTGCCAGCGTAGCATCCGCGTAACATACCGCAATATCCCCCGGACGACGCCCCGCTATTTTGTAAGGGATCTTCCGCCCACTTGCCCGTTCAAAAGCACTTACCATCTCCAAAACGCTGTTACTACGCCCGGTGCCCAAATTATAGACTACGACACCCGTCTGATCACCCAATTTTTCGAGAGTTTTGACATGACCAACAGCAAGGTCAACCACATGGATATAGTCCCTCATCCCTGTGCCGTCTATCGTTGGATAATCGTCACCATAAACCGAAAGCATCTCAAGTCGGCCTTGCGCCACCTGAGCAATATACGGCAGCAGATTGTTCGGGATATCCGCAGGATCCTCTCCAATCAAACCGCTTTCGTGCGCGCCCACAGGATTGAAATATCGAAGCAATGCAATCCGCCATGAAGAATCCGCTATCGCAAGATCATGGAGTACCTCCTCGACCATCTGTTTGCTTCTACCATACGGATTAGTCGCACCCAGCGGAAAATTTTCCAAAATTGGAACGGTGGCAGGATCACCATAAACCGTGGCGGAAGAAGAAAAAACCAACGTTTTGACGCCCACCTCAGCCATCATTTCAAACAATACAAAACTACCATGAACATTGTTATCGTAGTAACGCAAAGGCTGCGACACAGATTCACCCACCGCTTTCAACCCGGCAAAATGAATTACCGCATCAAAATGATGCCGCGCAAAAAGCACCCGCATCGCTTGCCGATCACGAATATCGGCTTCCATAAACTCTGGCCGACGTCCGACAATACGTTCAATGCGATCAAGAACCGTTGCTTTACTATTACAAAAATTGTCGACAATCAGGATATCGAATCCGGCCAGCATTAATTCGACAACCGTATGCGAGCCGATATAGCCGGTTCCGCCTGTCACCAAAATCATTCTTTATCCGTTTTCATTAGTGGCATGTTCCAGTGCCAGGAAAAAATATTTGATAATTTTGTTCGTACATAAACCACATTGTCGCATTGCTCAATGGGTATACCGGCAATTTTTGTCATATACCCGGCAACACATTAATGAATCACACTACCATGCTCACGCTTTTAAAACATGCTTCATCAATTTGCCCATTTCAGCCGGATTACGAGTGATGTGTATACCACATTCTTCCATAATTGCGAGTTTATCCTCGGCACCGCCCTGCCCCCCGGAAATAATTGCACCGGCATGCCCCATACGCTTACCCGGCGGAGCGGTAATCCCTGCAATAAAACCCACCACAGGCTTCCGCATATTGTTTTTGATCCAACGCGCGCATTCTTCTTCATCACTACCGCCAATTTCGCCCACCATCACCACGGCATCGGTCTCCGGGTCATCATTGAACAATTTCATGACCGCCAAATGCTTCATGCCATTAATCGGGTCTCCGCCTATTCCTACACAGGAAGATTGCCCGAAGCCCAGCTCGGTTAACTGCCAGACAGCTTCGTAAGTCAGCGTTCCCGAACGGGATACCACGCCAACACGCCCCTTGCGATGGATGTGCCCGGGCATAATGCCGATTTTAATTTCGTCCGGTGTAATCAGCCCCGGGCAATTCGGGCCGATCAGCAGCGTCTTCTTGCCTTGCATTTTGTAACGGGTGCGCAACATGTCATGCACAGGGATTCCTTCCGTGATACAGATCACCAAATCCAACCCTGCCTCCACCGCCTCATCTATCGCCGCAGCGGCATGAGGGGGCGGCACGTAAATCACTGAAACTGTCGCCCCGGTTTGTTCCCTGGCTTCCCGTACACTATTAAATATCGGAATACCCTCATAACTCTGCCCAGCCTTACCGGGCGTCACTCCGGCGACAAAACAATTCGCCCCATTTGCATAGTTTTTGCAATGCAACGTATGAAACTGCCCGACTTTACCGGTCATGCCTTGTGTCATGACTTTGGTATCTTTATTGATAAGTATGGACATTATTCTCCCTTTGCCGCAGTAACGACCTTCGCCGCCGCATCCGCCATATCCCCGGCAGAGATAATTGGCAGGCCGGATTCAGCCAGAATTTTTTTCCCAAGATCAACGTTGGTGCCTTCCAGCCGCACCACCAACGGCACCTTCAGATGCACTTCACGCGCCGCTGCCACCACCCCCTCGGCAATTACATCGCATTTCATAATTCCGCCAAAGATATTGATTAATATCGCGCGTATCTTAGAATTTCTCAACATCAACTTAAATGCTTCAGTTACTTTCTCTTTATTGGCACCGCCACCCACATCAAGAAAATTGGCCGGCATACCACCATACAGCTTGATGATATCCATGGTCGCCATGGCAAGCCCGGCACCATTCACCAGACAACCGATATTCCCCTCCAGTGAGATATAACTAAGCCCGAATTTTGAAGCTTCAATTTCGGCCGGATTTTCTTCATCCAGATCACGTAACGCCACAATTTCCGGATGGCGGAATAATGCATTGCTATCGAAATTAATTTTTGCATCCAGCGCGAGTAATTTTTGATCTGCCGTCAGCACCAGCGGATTGATCTCAGCCAGCATCACGTCTTTCTCCACGAAAGCCCGGTACAAGGCATGAAAACACGCACGTGCCTGAGCAAATGCCACCTCCGGAATGCCAATCTGCCGCGCCACAGCATCCACATCGGCATCAAGCAATCCTGACGAAGGATTTATCCATACCTTGTGAATTTTTTCAGGCGAATGCATGGCAACCGCCTCGATCTCCATTCCTCCTTCACTACTGGCCATCAGCACGACACACTGCCTGCTACGGTCAATTACCATGCCAACGTAATATTCTTTTGCAATCTGCACACCTTCTTCAATTAGCAAACGCCTCACCAATTGCCCGTCAGCACTGGTCTGGTGCGTAACCAACTGCATACCAAGAATCTTTCCGGCATACTCGCCAACCCCCTGCGCCGAATGTGCAACCTTGACGCCGCCACCCTGGCCGCGCCCGCCGGCATGAATCTGCGCCTTCACCACCCACGCCGAACCACCTAACTGTTGTGCAGCAGCAATAGCCTCGTCCGCGCTGAAACATACCAATCCGTGCGGTGTCGGCACGCCGTACTGGCGGAGAATTTCCTTGGCCTGATATTCGTGAATTTTCATGTTAATTGTGTACCCTATCTCATGCGTAAATTACGCAATACGTTGCCAGTTCAATATTACCCAATTAGCGCTCATCTAGAAACATAACATAACGGTTAAATTTAACCCAATAGCAAAATCCCACCGGCATCGCGGGAAAATTTCCCACTGCCGGATTATTCAATCATGTTCAACGCGGGCAATCAGTTAAATTGATCATATTGACACAACGCAACCCATATTATTTCACACGCCAACCACCCAACTTATTTACAATAGCCATAATAATTGCCACAGTCTGCCCAAATAACGCGTCATGACCAAAAACCAGGAATCTCATTACACTGAAAATGTGCAGGAGCATTTGCATCAGGTGCAAAACCTGCTGGAAAAGCACATTCTCGTCGAAATGCTGGCGCGCAAGCAGGAAATGCCTCGCCAAGAGCGCCAAGAACTGCTGGAAAGCATTCTGCACAAACAACATCTAGCCGAGCTGCAAGACAAGCTAGGCAAACTGCATTCCTCCGACATCGCGTTTATCCTGGAAGCGTTACCTATTGACCAGCGTTTGCTGGTATGGGATCTGGTCAAAGCCGATCGTGACGGCGAAATTCTGATCGAAGTCTCCGACTCGGTGCGTGAATCATTGATCGCCACCATGAGTCGCGAGGAACTACGCGAGGCGGCCGAACAGCTGGACACTGACGAGATTGCCGATCTGGCGCATGACTTACCCCAGGCGGTGATGCGCGATGTGTTTAAATCCCTCACTATCGAGGAGCGCGAGCAATTACGCGCAGCGATGTCGTATCCGGAAGATGCGGTAGGTGCGCTGATGGATTTCGATATGGTGACCATCCGCGAGGATGTCACGCTGGAAGTAGTATCGCGTTATCTGCGCCGTTTCGACGATATGCCGGATCATACCGACCAATTATTCGTGGTAGACCGGGATGACATTTTCAAAGGGGTATTGCCGCTTAACCGTTTGCTGGTGAACGAACCTGAAGTACTGGTCAGCGAATTAATGCTGGTCGACACCATCAAATTACATTCTGATGACAAAGCAGAACAAGCAGCACAAGCCTTTGAACGTTATGATTTAGTTTCTGCACCCGTAGTAGAAGAAGACGGCAAACTGGTGGGTCGCGTTACCGTCAATACAGTGATGGACTATATCCGTTCGGAATCGGAAAGCGACATTCTCAACACGGCCGGTTTGCGTGGCGAAGAAGATATTTTTGCTTCGGTATGGAAGAGCGTGAAAAACCGCTGGATGTGGTTGGCACTTAATTTATGTACCGCATTTTTTGCCTCACGCGTCATTGGCGAATTCGAAAATACCATCGAAAAACTTGTCGCACTCGCGGCACTAATGCCCATTGTGGCAGGCATTGCCGGCAACTCTGCAAACCAGACCGCCACCATTATTATCCGCTCGCTGGCACTGGGGCAGGTTAACCAGTCAAACGCACGACGGCTGATTGGTAAAGAACTAACCATCGGCGGACTGAACGGTTTAATTTGGGGCGCTGTGGCCGGACTATTCGCTTACTTTCTGTATAAAAGCGTACTACTGGGCGTAATCTTGACTGCTGCCATGGTACTCAATTTAGCCCTTGGCGCATTGGCCGGTTTGCTGATACCGCTGTCGATGCAGCGGATGGGCCGTGACCCGGCCATCGGCTCCAGTGTAATGCTTACTGCAATTACCGATAGCGGCGGATTCTTCATTTTCCTTGGACTTGCCGCCCTGTTTTTGATCAACTGAACTTCACATTTTCAAATTCATCACTGAAAAACGTACCCGACACCCATACACCGCAAAGAACTTTGTGAACAACAACCTGAATTTCGTCCAACGAGATAAAATTACCCGGAAATTTAAAGCCTCCTCGAGAACCCATTAGTCAATGTAACCATCACAAGAAGAATTATCATGATTTCACGCATCACAGGCTCTC
Organism: Candidatus Nitrotoga sp.; assembly: GCA_044337935.1. Classification (GTDB taxonomy): domain Bacteria; phylum Pseudomonadota; class Gammaproteobacteria; order Burkholderiales; family Gallionellaceae; genus Nitrotoga. The sequence continues at coordinate 4,980 of JBIIMQ010000043.1, read as the reverse complement.
TCGTCCTTGCAGCTCTCATTACCGCCGGTAACGCCCATGCACAGGTTCGCACCGTCAGGGACATTCCAACTGCACTGGCGGCTGAGGCCGTTGCCGCTGCCGTTGCCGACTGCTCTTCAAAGGGTTATAACGTCAGCGGGGCTGTGGTTGATCGCGCCGGACTAATCAAGGCATTGCAACGTGCGGATAACGCAGGCCCGCATACGATCGACACCAGCCGCAGGAAAGCGTACACCGCTCTTTCAACCAAGATACCGACCGCACGATTCCTGGAAAATACACAAAAGAATCCCGCCGCCGCAAATTTGGTCTTCATCCATGATTTCATTGCACTGGGCGGTGGATTACCCATTCAAGTAGAAGGCGAAACAATTGGCGCCATCGGCATTAGTGGTGCACCCGGAGGCCACCTCGATGAGCAATGCGCGGAAACAGGAATCGCCAAAATTAAAGACCGTTTGAAATAAGATCGGCTTTGCAATTGCATAGTCCGAGAGTTCAAAAAGCGATTCGGAAACCATCCTCTACCCGCCGGGGAATTTTCCACCACTCCCCGGCAATCTCTTGCATACGCCGATTCCAGAAGTACCCGCTCGACGTAGCGCGTTCATTAGTTACTCCCACAACATACCAGTGACTAGTAATCTTCAACTTTTATGGCTTACCTGCCGGGTAACATCCCTTTCATGCCGCGCATCAGTTTACCGATCCCCCCCTTGCTGAACATCTTCATCATTTTTTGCGTTTGCTCAAATTGGCTCAACAATTGATTGACGTGCATCACTTGAACCCCCGCTCCGGCAGCAATACGACGCTTACGAGAGGCTTTAATCAATTCCGGGTGGGAACGCTCCTGCAATGTCATTGAATTAATAATACCTTCGGTTCGGTTAATGGCACGGTCATCCACTTTGGCATTGGCCGCAGCCTGACCGAGTTGTGCAGGCAGTTTATCCATCAGGGCAGACATCCCTCCCATTTTGCGCATTTGTACAATTTGCATTTTGAAGTCGTTGAGATCAAATCCATGACCACTTTTGACTTTCTTGGCAAGTTTTTCTGCCTCAGCCTGATCAATTCCGCGATGAACATCTTCAATCAGCGACAACACATCGCCCATGCCTAACACCCGTGAAGCCATGCGCTCCGGATGGAAAGCTTCCAAGCCGTTGGGCTTTTCGCTCACCCCCACAAATTTGATCGGTTTACCGGTAACGTGCCGCACCGACAAGGCGGCACCACCCCGCGCATCACCGTCCAACTTGGTGAGAATAACACCACTTAATGGCAATGCTTCGCCAAATGCTTTCGCGGTATTCACAGCGTCCTGTCCGGTCATGGCATCCACAACAAACAGGGTTTCAATCGGTTTCAGAGCCGCGTGCAGCTGTTGAATTTCTTCCATCATTGCCGCATTAACCGCAAGGCGACCGGCGGTATCTACAATCAGCACGTCGTGGTGATGACGGCGCGCAAAATCAAGCGCATCCAGTGCGATATCACGCGGTTTCTGGCTGATGTCAGAGGCGAAAAAATCGACTCCCAGTTGCTGTGCCAAAATACGCAATTGCTCGATAGCAGCAGGACGGTAAACGTCGCAACTGACCAGCAGCACTTTTTTCTTCATCTGCTCGCGCAGCAATTTAGCCAGCTTCCCACTCGTGGTAGTTTTACCCGCCCCCTGCAAACCGGCCATTAAAATCACAGCCGGCGGCACGGCGGCAAGATTCAACGCATCGTTGTGCTCACCCATCAATTTGGTCAACTCGCGATGGACGATACCAATCAATGCCTGCCCCGGCGTCAAACTACCCAACACTTCCTGGCCCAATGCGGCCTGTTTCACTTGGGTGGTAAATTCTTTAACCACGGGCAGCGCCACGTCAGCTTCCAACAACGCCAGACGCACTTCGCGCAAAGCATCCTGAATGTTACTTTCGGACAAACGCGCTTGTCCCCGCAGGCTTTTTATAACGCCTGAAAGGCGCTGTGTAAGATTGTCCAGCATGATATCGCTCCTGTTTTCCGCATCATTGGCTATAGTGTAGAATCCACGAAGTCTAAAACATCCTGACTAAAAATGTCGACTCTTCCGCTTTATGTCACCACCTTTTTTGCGTACAGTGCGTTAGCGGTTTATTTTTGGCGCGCACAATCTGCCGGCCGTATCGACAACTTGAACAGTGGAATCGTTGGTCATGTCGTGTTGCTGCCGCTATCGCTTCACGCGTACCTGCTATACGGCAATTTATTCGGCGGTGGTGATCTGAACCTGGGTTTAATTAATGCGCTATCGTTAATCTTGTGGCTAACGATGCTGGTATATTGGGTGGCACGCTTTTTTTATCCAATCGCTAGCCTGCAAACTTTGGTGTTACCTCTGGCGGCAGGAGGCACGTTACTGCCGGCATTGTTTCCCACACCCCATCCGTTAACCAATGACCTTTCATTTGCCCTTGAAGCGCATATTCTGGCAGCGATGCTCGCCTACAGTCTGTTCACCATTGCGGTGCTGCATGCGGGATTAATGTCACTAGTGGAAAAGCACCTGCACCATGCCACGCTACCACGCGTATTGCAAGGTTTACCTCCCTTACTCACCATGGAAACCTTGTTATTCCGCATCATAGGTGCCGGATTTGTTCTCCTTACACTCACACTGGCATTTGGTGTTGTTTTTTCCGATCAACTATTCGGAAAACCATGGCAATTCAACCACAAAATGCTGTTTGGTTTCATTTCCTGGTGTGTGTTTGCAGTATTGCTGTTAGGCCATCAGTATAAAGGTTGGCGCGGGCGCACTGCCGTACGGTGGACAATGAGCGGTTTCATTTTCTTGCTACTCGCCTATCTGGGTACCAAATTTGTACTGGAAGTACTGCTGCACCGCTGATATCCCTTGCCATAACCCTATAAAGCATCGTAAAATTCACGCCCTTTGGCATTTGCTCACAATAAAGAAGTTAAAACTATGGTTACTATTCGATTTGCACGCGGCGGCTCCAGAAATCGCCCGTTTTTTAATGTAGTTGTGGCCGATTCCCGTAATCGCCGTGATGGGCGGTTCATCGAACGCATCGGCTTTTATAACCCGGTAGCCCCAGAAGGCCCGGAAGGCATGCGCATCCAACTGGATCGCGTGGCTTTCTGGCAAGAAAAAGGCGCACAATTAAGTGAAGCTGTCGCCAAACTGGTCAAACGCGCTGGTGCCGCAGCAAAAGCATAACCAATCAGACCCCATGGTAGTCATGGGGCGCGTGGCAGGAGCGCAAGGAATTCTCGGCTGGGTGAAAATTAAAACCTACACCGAGTACGTGGACAGCCTTGTTGATTATCCTGTTTGGTGGCTGGGAGGTGAAGAACGCTCTTGGCACGAAATACGCATGGAATCTTTTGCTGTTCATAGCAAAGGATTAATCGCCAAGTTTACCGGCAGCAACGACAGAACCACCGCCGAGAAATATAAAGGCTTGCTGGTGGCAGTACCGCGCAGCAGCCTGCCTCAACAAGCCGAGGATGAATATTATTGGTCTGATCTAATCGGGTTAACGGTGGTCAATCTCACCGGCGAATGCTTGGGAGTTGTGGACAACCTCATGGACACCGGCGCTAATCAGGTATTGTGCGTTCAGGAGAATCCATCCCAGAAAAATCGGGAAGAATTATTAATTCCGTTCATCGCCAGCGCGATCAAGCATGTAGATTTAACGGAAAAAGTTATACGTGTCGATTGGTCAGCCGATTGGGCCGCAAAAAACTGAGTAGCGGCAATGCGCTTTGATGTAATTACGCTGTTCCCGGAGATGTTCGACGCGATTACCCGGTATGGGATAACGCGACGTGCAGCGGAGCAAAACAAATTTATGCTCCAAACGTGGAATCCGCGTGAATTTGCCCGCGACAAGCATCGTTCCGTGGATGACCGGCCCTATGGCGGCGGCCCCGGAATGTTAATGCTGGCAGAACCACTGGCGCAGGCAATCACGGTGGCAAAGCAAAACCAGACACAAGCTGGTGTGGTCAAAAGTTGTGTAATCCATCTGTCGCCACAGGGACGCCAACTAACCCACGAAGTAGTAAAAGAATTATTGCAACAAAATGATGGCCTGATTTTATTGGCAAGCCGTTATGAAGGTGTAGATGAACGCTTGATCCGGCAACAAGTAGATCAGGAGATTTCCATCGGCGATTATGTGTTATCCGGTGGCGAATTGGCAGCAATGGTACTGATAGACAGTCTGGTGCGGCAATTGCCCGGAGTTCTGGGAGACGCCGAATCGGCACAGCAGGATTCATTTGTAGCAGGCCTGCTGGATTGTCCGCATTACACGCGGCCAGAAGTTTTTGAAGGCGAAGGAATACCGGAAGTGTTACTTTCCGGACACCACGCTGAAATAGAGAAGTGGCGGTTGAAACAGGCATTGGGACGAACCTGGCAACGCCGCCCGGACCTACTGGCTCAACGCCAGTTAACAAAACAGGAAGCTCGGCTACTGGCAGAGTACCAGCAGGAACAAGCTTCCATACAACAAGAGGAAACAAAATGAATCTGATTGCGATACTTGAACAAGAAGAAATTGCCCGCCTGGGAAAAACCATCCCGGATTTTGCACCTGGCGATACTGTTATCGTCAATGTAAACGTGGTTGAAGGTGAACGCAAACGCGTTCAGGCTTATGAAGGCGTGGTCATTGCAAAGCGCAATCGCGGCTTGAATTCATCTTTCATTGTACGAAAAATTTCCGCCAACGAAGGGGTGGAACGTACTTTCCAAACCTATTCGACTTCAATTGCCAGCATTGAAGTAAAACGTCGCGGTGATGTGCGTCGTGCCAAACTGTACTACTTGCGTGATCGCTCCGGAAAATCCGCACGTATCAAAGAAAAACTCACTAACCGCAAAGCGGGTTAATTTTTCACCTTCCAATCACCACTTGAACCTAATTCAAGTGGTGATTGACTGGCTGGTTCCCTCTGAAT
>JBIIMQ010000153.1:0-4014 GCA_044337935.1 Candidatus Nitrotoga sp. | reverse complement strand
ACCACAACGACACCCCGACACAGCATCGAATGCTGCAATGCACCGACATCACCATGATTCGACGAATGAATTACCATTGACAAGCAGAAATGCGTCTAAAATCCATCAAAAAATCAATGATAACGACGATGATACCATTCTAAGTTGAACTAAAAAGGATAAAACCAAATAACTCCCACAATAGCGTGCACAAATGCCAGCGTAATGGTTAATCCGGCAGAGACCATATGCAGCATAAATACTTGCTTACCATATATCCCCATCGCAATTCCTAGCGCTCCGGTAACAAGAAGCAATATCAGCAACGACACCCCCAAAAAAAACATTGTCAGCTGTTTTTTTTGTATGGTCGAAGGACCGTCCATTTTATTTTGGGTAGCTTGCTTTTCAAAGGCCTCCATCACCTTGGCGCTACTACCCTTCTGATCACTCTCATCAGCCCGTGCGATTGATATAGAACAAAACATAACCAACACGGTTATCATCAGCCAACTCACTATTAACCTTACATAGGAGTTACCTTTCACACTTACCATCATTTCTCACTCTCAACTGAAATTGTCTGCTGATCTTCCGAGTCAGCTTTCTTACCTGCGTAATACCAAGTTAAAACCGCAATCAAAATAAACGGAACAAAAATAATGCCCAACAGAAATAAAAAAATAATCCAAATCGTATCAATATGAACATGCAAAAAACGATAACTATCTACTGCGTAGCTTGTTTTTATCGACAACAACGAAAGGCACAATACTGCTCCCAAGTGCCACACAATTTTAAGCACATTCACTATTTAACGTCCTTCACACTGACATTACTTGCGCAACGAAACCCAAAAAAATCAGATGCAAAATTTGCAAACGCAAAATTCCGATGAAATACCGAGGATGAAAATGGATCACCTTTCCATGAACCACCACGCAATACCTTATATTTACGCTCGGTTGGTATAACCTCGATCTCTTTTTCTTTCGTTGCGTGCACTACCTTTCCTGTAAATAAAGCCGATGGCGCATCCGTTCCAGGATAGGGTACAAAGTCATCCGCAGTCCACTCATCCACGTTACCCGCCATATCTAATACCCCATAGGGACTTGCACCGTTCGGATATGCATTCACATTGGTTGCCGAGCCCACATTGTAATATGTGTTCAACCGCTCCGGCTCCATCTTATTACCCCACGGCCAACGTCGGCCATCTGTTCCACGGCCAGATTTTTCCCATTCTGCTTCAGATGGAAGTCGTTTACCTGCCCACTTTGCGTAAGCTGCAGCGTCATACCAGGAAACCATCGTAACAGGACGCAACACTTCTCCTGATGGAATTTTTCCTTGTTTCCAATTCAACGGAGGGCGATGTGAAGTGGCCACTACAAATTTTGCGTATTGCGCATTAGTAACAGGATATTTATCTACCCAAAAGGCTGGTAACTTAACAGAATGCTGCGGACGATTTTGAGCATCTGAACGCTCTAAATTCGTACCCATTAAAAACACCCCTTCCGGGATTAAAATCATAGTGTTTATTTCTGCCCATTCCTCTTTGGTAAGCAGACTTTCAACTTCTGTAACACTATATCCCACTGCATGATTTTTCTCGGATTCGTGCATACTGTGCAATACCAAATCTTCACCCGCTGCACGTATATGGGACTCTTCATCTTTTAATTCGTATGTTGCACGCGTACGCATTTCTCCCATACGATCAAAACCTTGATCTACCACATACAAGGTAATGCCGATTGCCAGCAAAACAAAGCAAATAACAATTGTGGCCGACAAATAACGTTTGCGGCGCGCGTAATCTGCAGTAGAAAGTACCGCCTTCCCGTTCGCAGAAGTGTCTACCATCTAATTGTCACCTTCTCTGTTTCTATTTTTTGAGTGATATATCAACTCTCTAGGGCTTCTCCCATAAGTTCCTTTAATCATAATTTCACCCATAACACCACCAAATGCCGCTGATGACATAACCACTGTTACAAACAGTGCCCACATCCCCACTGGCATTATCGAAACATCATCCGGAATTTCATTTATATAGGTACTTTCCAGGTAACTAATGGATTTGACAATAAACGGTGGGAAATAACACAGCCATTTGCCTCCAAGCCCGAAAATAACAGCGACCAATGCACCCACAAAAAAAGGTAGCACAAGCATATCTGCTACCCACCAACCGTCAAAATCGAGCATGCCGCTAAATAATTCAATTTTGACCCCCAGCAAACGGTCACCCAAATAATTAAGCACACACCCCATAATGAGTGCAACTGCACCGCTATAAAAGCGAGCTTTAGTCATCGGTGGCAATTTACTCATGGATTAGATTTTTTCCCTGCGAGAACCTCTTGTTCAGCCTTTCGTGTTTCCTCAAGGTACCAATCTTGGACTTTCAAACTCGCCATATACCGCGCCAAAAGTCGCCGGTCATCTTCTGGCAACTGTGCATACGATCGCATTTGATATTCTTTTTTTAAGCGGGACGGTAGTATTGATTGAGGATTAGCAGCTGAAAAATACTGATAAAACCATTCTTCACTTCGTAACGAGCCTATCCCGTCTAATATCGGAGCAGGCACTTCCTTCATCAGATCGCGCACTGTCCACAAAGAATGACAGCTTTTACAATTCTGTTGACGGTAAATATCCATTGCGGCACGTTCTAAAGTATCGGAGGCCGTGCTGTAATATGGAATTCCTTTGTCGACTTCTTGAACAGTGTTAAGACGCCATAAATTGCGGCCCATAAATCCCACTACCACAATTGCAATTACTACAAAAACAATTTTTTCTCCTTGCTTCATTTGTTTTGTAGCTTTTCATTTTCCTGCTGCTTCAATACACGCTCGCGACTCTGCATCTGTGCAGCATTAACTTCACGGCTTTTTGCGTATTCATTTGGCAACATTTTATCTATGTCATCCTCATCAAAAACGAGATATTTAATATCTTCATCAAATTGCTCATTTTTTATTCCCCACCGAATCCAATAAATTACAGCAAGGATAATTATTCCCCCAACAACAAGCCAAAGGTAAATTGACCATCCATCATCCAACGATTGCAAGTAGCCTTCCATGTTTCCTCCGTTGATCACCAAGCAACCTTATCTGGGTAATTAAAATAGACTTCCACCCAGCATTTGCATTCCACCAAAAATAACTGCAACAATAATGCCCGAAATAATCAAGCCAAACATCACTTTCTCACCTGTTCTTATTTTTTTTGGCGCGTGATTTCCAAACATAACCATATACACTATGGCTGAAAATACCACCACACCCAGCAACATGAAAAAAAACACACCCGTGCTAAATTGCTGACTACGCATCCCTTCTATGCTCAAGTCTAACTTTGGGGAATATGCAGTACCAATCAACACATTCATGAAGTTAACCGCATTTAATCCCTCAAAATAGGAATAAATAATTATCTCCATACATTTCAGTGAGTTCTCGTAAAAAAGATTATGCCGCCTGTTCGGCGGCATACCTTATCCATCTATCTACAACGTCAATACTTCTAGCTGTTTTTATACTTTATTTGCGGATTAATCTTGTCATAGTTGTCCACAAACAAACTATATATAAACGGGGCAAAAAAACCAATCGCAACTACCCCCATAAAGCACACCGGCCCATAATCTAAATCTATCATCTGATGCCTCCGTATCTAATTCGTATTTAATTTAAATAGCGTAATCTCGTCTTAGTGATGATGCCGTGGCTGCCAGCGATATGAAGGCAAGCGCTTCACAGTGATCGTTACCCCTAAGAAGAACATTGTGAGGTAAAAGAGGTCAATCGTATACCCTTTATCCCACCACGGCTGTTGACGAACGCGTTTACCATTCTCACGGAAATTGCCCTCGAAATTAGCAATTTTCACATGAGGCCCAACTACCGTGTAATCTTTAAGATCAACATTGGGCAGCTTCATGACCTCTTCGATCTGAGGCTTCAACACACGCAAGTCATCCATGCTCACCGGATGGCGTCCCTGCTGAGCCTT